>NZ_JBEZFO010000008.1:180223-279302 GCF_040649495.1 Micromonospora sp. NPDC048947 | reverse complement strand
GGGGGGGGGCGGGGCGGGGGGGGCGGGGCGGGGGGGGGCCGGCGGCGGGGCGCCGGGGGGGGGGGGCCCCCCCCGCCCCCCGCCCCCCCCCCCCCCCCCCGGCCGGTGTTCTAGCGACTGCTCAGCAGTCGTAGTACATGGCGAACTCGTGCGGGGTCGGGCGCAGACGCACCGGGTCGACCTCGTTGGCGCGCTTCCAGTCGACCCAGGTGGAGATCAGGTCGGGGGTGAAGACGCCGCCGTCGAGCAGGTAGTCGTGGTCGGCCTCCAGCGAGTCGAGCACTGCCGACAGCGAGCCCGGCACCTGCTTGACGTCGCCCCACTCCTCCGGCGGGAGGTCGTAGAGGTCCTTGTCGATCGGCGTCGGCGGCTCGATCTTGCTCTTGATGCCGTCGAGGCCGGCCATCATCATGGCCGAGAAGGCCAGGTAGACGTTGGCCGACGGGTCCGGGACGCGGAACTCGACGCGCTTGGCCTTCGGGTTCGCGCCGGTCACCGGGATGCGGGTGCAGGCGGACCGGTTGCGCTGCGAGTAGACCAGGTTGACCGGCGCCTCGAAGCCCGGCACCAGGCGACGGTACGAGTTGATCGTCGGGTTGGTGAAAGCCAACAGCGACGGCGCGTGGTGCAGCAGACCACCGATGTACCAGCGGGCCATGTCGGACAGGCCGGCGTAGCCGGTCTCGTCGTAGAACAGCGGCTCACCGTTGAGCCAGAGGCTCTGGTGGGTGTGCATGCCGGAACCGTTGTCGCCGAACAGCGGCTTGGGCATGAACGTCGCGGTCTTGCCGTTGGCCCAGGCCTCGTTCTTCACGATGTACTTGAAGAGCTGGAGCTGGTCACCGGCGTGCAGCAGGGTGGAGAACCGGTAGTTGATCTCGGACTGGCCGGCGGTGCCCACCTCGTGGTGCGAGCGCTCCACGTTGAAGCCGGTGTCGACCAGGCGGCGCACGATCGAGTCACGCAGGTCGGCGTAGTGGTCGACCGGCGGGACGGGGAAGTAGCCGCCCTTGTACGCGGTCTTGTAGCCGCGGTTGCCGCCCGGCTCTTCGCGGCCGGTGTTCCAGGCGCCCTCGATCGAGTCGATGTAGTAGAACGACTGGTGCGCCGAGGTCTCGTGGCGGATCGAGTCGAAGATGTAGAACTCCGCCTCGGCCCCGAAGTAGGCGGTGTCGGCGATACCGCTCGCCGCCAGATACGCCTCGGCCTTCTTCGCCACGTTGCGCGGGTCGCGGCTGTAGGCCTCACGGGTGAACGGGTCGTGGATGAAGAAGTTGAGCGCGAGCGTCTTCTGCGCGCGGAACGGATCGATGAACGCGGTGGCGACATCCGGGAGCAGGAGCATGTCCGACTCGTGGATCGCCTGGAAACCGCGGATCGACGAACCGTCGAACGCGAGGCCGTCGGTGAAGAGGTCGTCGTTGACGGACTCGACCGGCAGATTGAAGTGCTGCATCACGCCGGGCAGGTCACAGAAGCGAACGTCGACGAACTTCACGTCCTCGTTCTTGAGGTATCGCAGCAGTTCCTCGGGGTTGGCGAACACACATCCTCCTGGCACGTCCACGGGGTGGCTAGGCTTCTGGCGACGCTAGGGCCGGGGGGTTGCCCGGCCGTGTCTCCGTTGTTTCTGCCGTGTTACGTCCCTCGCGGAGCGTCAGCGACGCCCCGGTCCGCGCCTCCGGCCCGCCAGGAACGCCGTACCGACTGTGCCAGTGTAATGACATCTGATGCCTTTGGCCTGAATCGGCACACAGCGGCGGCGGCACCCGGCAACCTCTCATCCCGGCGCGGATACCCTTGACCGCTGTGACCAATCCGCACCTCCCGGCAGCGCCGGCCACCGACCCCACCTTCGCCGCGCCGAGCCTCGGTCGGCGGTTCGGGGCATTGATCATCGACTGGGTCCTCTGCCTGCTGGTGTCCAACTTCTTCGCCGACCCGGTACGCGACGGCTGGGCCCCGGTGCTGGTGCTCGTCCTGGAGTACGGCATCTTCCTGGGCCTGTTTGCCCAGACCCCGGGCATGTACATCACCAAGATCCGCTGCGTGAACTGGCTCGACGGTGGCCGGATCGGCGTGCTCCGGGGGCTGATCCGTGGCTTGCTGCTGGCCCTCGTCGTCCCCGCACTGATCATGGACGAGCACCGGCGCGGCCTGCACGACCGAGTCGCCGGCTCGGTCATCGTCGACGCCCCCCGCGGCTGAGCCAACCCCTCCGGGACCGCGCGAACCGCAAGATCGCGCTCGATCCAGGATCCAGTGGCATCCGCCGCGAGCGAGGCCCCTAAATCCAGGATCGAGCACGATCATGGCGTGGTGGGGGCGAGGACGATCACGCGTGGCGTGGGCGGAGCACGATCATGGCGTGGCGTGGGCGGAGCACGACCATGGCGTGGTGGGGGCTAGCGCGATCATGGCGAGGTGGGGGCGGGGACGAGGGGTGGCCCGAGGCGGGCGGCGCGTCGGGGGTGGGCACCTGTGGGCGTACGCGTAGAAGGAGCCGGGCCCGCACGGGCCCGGCTCCTTCTACACGTACACCTGAGGGGTCAGCGGCCCCGCGACTGGCGGAAGGCGCCCGGCGGCCGCATGTTCTTCGGGATCGCGCCCTTGGGCATCTGCGGCCGGGCGGTGAGCGCCTTGAGTCGCTTGTCCAGCGAGTTGACGTCCTTGCCGGAGAGGGCGCGGGGCAGGCGCAGCAGCGTCGTCCGCAGCTTGCGGATCGGCAGTTCGCCCTCCTCCTGCCCGATCACGTAGTCGTGCAGGGGAGCGGAGCCGATCACCTTCGACAGCCGCCGCTTCTCCTGGCCGAGCAGGCCGCGCACCCGCTGCGGGTTGCCCTCGGCCAGCAGGATCACGCCCGGGCGACCGATCACCAGGTGGACCATGTCCATCTGGGTGGTCGAGCTGACCGCCGGGGTCACCCGCCAGTCGCCGCGCATGTTCTCCATGATCTGCGCCGCCGCGCCGGGTTGCCCCTCGGCGGCGTTCATCATCGCCTTGTTGGACCGCAGGTTGAGCACGATCAGCACCGCGAGCAGGATGAACAGGATGCCCAGCGGCAGCCAGATCCAGCCCCAGAGGATGACAGCGACAACGGTGAGCGCGAGCGGGAGCAGCACCGCTGCGGCGACCAACGGCGCGAACCACCGGTCCTGCTTGGCGGTGAACTGGAACACCATCCCGATCTGCTTCAGCCGCTGGCCGAACGAGACCTTCTCCTGGGGCTTTGCCATGCCGCAGAGTCTAGTGGTCGCCGCCGGCCCGGTTGATCCGCGTCCGGGTGCCGGGGCAGCTGAGTACCTTACGTCGCCGTACGCGCCCGGAGCGGCCGGGTAAGGAGGCTGTGGGCGGGGAAGATGAGGCGCCATGCCCATGCCCGGGTGGGGCCTTCGCGCGAAGAGTCGTCAGCAGAAGACGACGACGCCACGAAGGAGCCCGACATGTTCGGCAACGACGCAGATTTCCTGCTCACCCTGCACCGCACCCATGCCGCTGAGCTGCGCGCCGACGCGGCCGCGGACCGGCTCGCCCGGTCGCTGTCCCGTCCGGTGAGCCGCGGGTGGTTGGGCCGGCGCAGGCAGGCCGGTCGCACCGGCGACGCCCGCCGGTGACCGCGCCCAGCTCGGCCGCCAGGCCCAGCTCGGCCGCCACGCCGACAGCGCTCGGCGCGGCCGTCACGTCCGCCACACCCGTCGGGCTGGCCGCTCGACCCGATCCGACCCCGCCGCCCGGCCGCCGGCCGATCGGCGGGGTCGGCGGGGTGGGCCGCCATGGCATGCTCGAACACGTGACCGTACGCGCCGCCAGCTCAGTCCTCGTCGGGCGCCACAGCGAGACCGGGGCGCTACGGGGCGCGCTGGGCCGGGCGCGGGCCGGGGAGCCGACCACAGTGCTTGTCGGCGGCGAGGCGGGTGTGGGTAAGACCCGGCTGCTGGAGGAGTTCGCGGGCTGGGCCACCGACGGCGCGGCGCGGGTGCTGGTCGGCCAGTGTCTGGAGCTGGGCGAGGCGGGTCTGCCGTTCGCGCCGTTCGCCGCCGCGTTGCGCACTGTGCTGCGCGCCGACGGCCCTGAGGTCTTCGCCGGCTACGAGGCGGAGTTCGCCCCGCTCCTGCCGGAGCTGGGCCGCGCCTCCGCGGCACTGACCACCCCGCGTGCCGTCCCGCTCAGCGACGCCCCGCGCGGATACCTGTTCGACCTGGTCGCCGAGCTGTTCCAGCGGCTGGCCGACGCCCGCCCACTGGTCCTGATCATCGAGGACCTGCACTGGGCCGACCGCTCCACCCGGGACCTGATCGGCTTCCTCGTCCGGGCGGCGAGGCCGGGCCGGCTGCTGCTGGTCTGCACCTACCGCACCGACGAGTTGCAGCGCGGGCACCCGCTGCGCCCGTTCCTCGCCGAGCTGGATCGGGCCCGCGGTGTGGAGCGGGTCGAGCTGGCCCGCCTGGACCGCGACGGCACCGCCGCGATCCTCACCGACCTGCTCGGCGCCGAGCCGCTCGCCCGCACCGTCGACGATGTCCACGACCGCACCCAGGGCAACCCCTTCTTCATCGAGGAGCTGGCCGTGGCCGGTGACCCGATCGGCTGCGCGGCGCTCCCCGAGACGCTGCGTGACCTGCTGCTGGCCCGGGTGGACCGGCTCCCCGAGCCGGCCCAGCGGGTGTTGCGGATCGCGGCCGCCGGCGGCACCCGTTTCGCCCATGACCTGCTCGCCGAGGTCGCCGGGCTGCCCGAGACCGAGCTGGAGGACGCGTTACGCGCCGCCGTCGCCGCCCAGTTGGTGGTGGCCGACCGGGACGGGGACTACGAGTTCCGACACGCGCTGGTCCGCGAGGCGGTACACGACGAGTTGTTGCCCGGTGAGCACGCCCGGCTGCACGCCCGTTTCGCCGCCGCCATCGAGGCCCAGCCGCATCTGGTAGCCGCCGGCCGGGCCCCGGCCGAGATCGCCCACCACTGGCACGCCGCGCACGACCACCCGCGCGCCCTCGTCGCCGCACGAGCCGCCGCGTGCGCCGCCGCCGAGCGGTACGCGTACGCCGAGCAGCGCCGACTGCTGGAGCGGGCGCTGGAGTTGTGGGAGCTGGTGCCGGACGCCGCCGACCTGCTCGGCATGGACCACCTGGCGTTGCTGGAGCAGACCCTGGACGCCGCGGTGACCGCCGGCGACTTCAGTCGGGCCATCACCCTGACCCGCGCTGGGCTGGCCGAGGTGGACGCCGACGCCGCGCCGTTGCGTGCCGCCCGCCTGCTGGACCAGCGCGGTCGACTGATGGCCCTGCTCGGCAAGAGCGACGGCAGCCCCGAGTTGGATGAGGCGTACCGGCTGGCGGCCGCTGGCCCGCCCGGCGCGGAGCGGGTCCGGTTGCTCGCCGACATCGCCACCCACCTGGTCAAGATCGACCCGCAGAAGGCGGCCCGGGTGGCAGCCGAGGCCGCCGCCGACGCCGAGGCACTCGACGAACAGGTGGCCCTGCTGTCGACGCGGATCGCGTTGCTCTGCCACGGCGAGCGGGACCTGACCGGCGGGCTGGCCGAGCTGGGCCAGGCGGCCGCCGCTGCCCGTGCGGCGGGGGACGCGCCGACGCTGGTGCTCGCCATGGTGTTCGAGTCGGACATGCTCTGCGAGTTGGGCCGCTACGCCGAGTCCGCACAGGCCGCCGAGGCCGGTGTGACCGAGGCGCGACGGGTGGGGATCAGCCGCTCCACCGGGGCGTACCTGCTCTCCAACCGGGCCGAGGCGCTCATCGCGTTGGGTAGGTGGGACGAGGCCGAGGCGGTCTGCGCGGAGGCCGCTCGAATCGACCTGTCCGGTGTCACCGGTCTGCACTGGCTCCAGTTGGGCGCCGGGCTGCGGCTGGCCCGCGCCCATCCGGGCGCCGACGAGTTGGTCGACCGGGCGCTCACCTTCCTCAACCGACCGTACCTGTGGCCGAACCACCGCCTGCCGCTGCACGAGCTGGCGATCGAGGCGGCGCTGGCCGCTGACGACAAGATCGAGGCGGTACGGGCGGCCCGCGTCGCGGTCACCGACGAGAGCCTGTCGCGGCTGCCCAGGGAGGGTTGGCCGGTGCTCAGCGCCGCCGCGCGTACCGCGGCACGGGTGGGCGACAGGGAGTTGGTCGCCGCGGTGGCGGCGCTCGCCACCGACCTGCCCGCGCGGCACCCGGCGGCCCGCGCGCACGCCGCCCAGGTCACCGCGCTGCTCGCGGTCGGCGACCAGGCGCTGCCGGCGTGGCATGCGGCGGTCGACGCGTGGCGAGCCGACGGGCAGCCCTACCCGTTGGGCAGGGCGCTGCTGGCGCTGGCCGAGGCGACCGCCGCAGCCGGGGACCGCGACAAGACGGCGGCGACTATCATCGAGGCCACCGAGATCGGCCGGCGGCTGGGTGCGACCCCGCTGGTCGAGGCAGCCGCCACCCTGGCGCGGCGAGTCGGCCTGCGCTCCGGGGGCGGGGTCGGCGCGGACCTCCTGACCGCCCGGGAGCGGGAGGTGCTGCGCCTGGTCGCCGAGGGGCACAGCAACAGCCGGATCGCCGAGCGGCTGTTCATCTCGCCGAAGACGGCGAGCGTGCACGTCTCCCGGATCATCGCGAAGCTGGGTGTGACCAACCGGGTGGAGGCCGCCGCCCTGGCCCACCGCCTCGGCCTGCTCACCGAGCCCGCCGCGCCGCGCTGAGGCGCGCAGTCGAGGTCAGCGTGGCAGGTAGATGCGCCAGCCCTCGATGGTGACCAGGTCCAGGCTGCCCGGCGTGGCCCGCTGCCGCTCGTCGAGCACCTCCGCCAGGGGTGAGCCGGCCGGCGCGACCCAGGCCGGTGCCGCCGCGTTGTCCACCTCCCGCCGGTACGCGGGGTAGCGGTCGAAACCCTGGCGCAGGGTGTCGTCGACGACAGCGCAGACCACCTGCTCCGCGCTGGCGAAGGTGAGTCGGTTGCAGGTCCAGTAGCCGGCGCGTACGTGTCGTACGCCGAGATGACGCAGGGTGCTCACCAACTCGGTGTGCCGGGCCTCGGCGGCCCGGGTCGCCGGGGCGGTCTGCGCTGCCCGCCGGGTGGCGTGGGCGGCGGTGCCCAGCGTGGCGGCGAGCGACACCACAGCGACCGTTCGGGCCAGCGTCGACCCGACTCCGCGCCGGCCGGTCGGTGCCGGACGCAGCCCGTGCCGGGCCACCGTCCACACCGGCCAGAGCAGCGCCGGCAGGGAGATGAGCAGGCAGGACAGGTAGCGGGAACTCTCCACCGGGGTGAGGCCGGCGGAACTGCTCACCGTGTACGGGCCGAGGGTGGCCACCGCGGCCAGCACGAGCGCCAACCGTGCGGCCGCCGCCACCCGAGGCGACACCGCGTCGGGGCCGACAGCGGCAGAGCCAGCAGGATCGGGGTCGGGGGTGCGTAGCGCCCGCCAGGCGGTGGTGGCGGCGATGACCAGCAGCAGCGGCAGGGCGAGCGACCACCACAGTTGCCAGGTGGCGCACTGGCCGGGAGCGCAGAAGCCCATGCCCAGTCCGGGGCCGAGCACCAGGCCGCCGTGCAGCCGGTCCGGCCAGCCCGCGCTGGCGTCCGCACCGCTGGCCGCGAGCACGGCGCGCAGCGGGTTGCGCCCGGTCGACAGGCTGTGCAGCAGCAGTGGGGCCGCCCCCAGCACGGCCGCCGCCCCGAGCAGCGCCCCGGCGGCACCCCACAGCTCCTGGCGGCAGAACCCGACGAGGATCGCGCCGGTCGCCGCGACGTACGGCAGCACCAGCGGGTCGACCCAGAGCATCAGCCCGGCCAGGAACCCCCATGCGGCCCAGCGCGCCAGCCGCCAGCCGGGTCGCCCGGTGTCTGCCGTCCGCCCGTCGGGTCGCTCAGCGTCGGCCGGTCGCCGCCCCGGGCGACGGGTGGCCAGATCCACTGTGAGCAGGGCCAGCGCCGCCCCGGCCGCGTTCATCTCGGGGTAGCCGCCGCCGGCGATCAGCTGGTTCTTGATGACCCGGTCGGAGCCGAGGGCCAGCAGCGCCACCATCAGCAACCCGAACCACCGGTCCCCGGTCAGCCGCAGCGTCAGCCGCCAGGCCAACAGCAGGAACAGCGCGTACAGGGCCAGCGTGGGCAGCCGCAGCCCGAGCAGCGACGGCCCACCGGCGAGGGCGAACACCGGCGCGGCCAGGTACGCCTCCAGCGTGCCCATGTACTGCTGGCCGTAGAACCAGACCGGAAAACCCTCGCCCCGGGCGATGTGCAGCGCGGCCAGCCCCATGGTGGCCTCGTCGCTGTTCGTCGGCGGCGCGGCGTGCAGCAGGAGCCACAGCCGGTAACCCACCCCGGCCAGCACGGCCAACCCGGTGAGCCAACCGACCAGGCCGGGACGTGCGCCGGGCCGCGGGCGGGGCGAGCCAGCGCCGCGCGGCTGCTCGCGTACCCCGACGGTCATCACAGGATCATGACACCCGGGCGTCGAACGGCCGTGCGGCGCTGCCGACGGAGTCAGCTGGCGGTGGCGACCGAGGCGGCGGCGCGGGCGTCGATGGCCTGCTTGTAGAGCCGGCCGGCCCGGTACGACGAACGCACCAGCGGCCCGCTCATCACCCCGGCGAAGCCGATCTCCTCGGCCTCCTCACGCAGCTCCACGAACTCCTCCGGCTTGACCCAACGGGTCACCGGGTGGTGCCGGGGCGAGGGGCGCAGGTACTGGGTGATGGTGATCAGCTCACAGCCGGCGTCGTGCAGGTCGCGCAGCGCCTGCGAGACCTCGGCCCGCTCCTCGCCCATGCCCAGGATGAGGTTGCTCTTGGTGACCAGGCCGTCGGCGCGGGCCTGCCGGATCACGTCCAGCGAGCGGTCGTAGCGGAACGCCGGCCGGATGCGCTTGAAGATGCGCGGCACAGTCTCGACGTTGTGGGCCAGCACCTCGGGGCGGGAGCCGAAGACCTCGGCCAACTGCTCGGGGACGGCGTTGAAGTCCGGGATCAGCAGCTCGACGCCGCAGCCGGGCTGGAGGGCGTGGATCTGTCGGACGGTCTCGGCGTACAGCCAGGCGCCGCCGTCGGGCAGGTCGTCACGGGCGACACCGGTGATGGTGGCGTAACGCAGGCCCATCGAGACCACCGACTCGGCGACGCGACGCGGCTCGTCGGCGTCGAACTCGGCCGGCTTGCCGGTGTCGATCTGGCAGAAGTCGCAGCGCCGGGTGCACTGGTCACCACCGATGAGGAAGGTGGCTTCCCGGTCTTCCCAACACTCGTAGATGTTGGGGCAGCCGGCCTCCTGGCAGACGGTGTGCAGCCCTTCGCGCGAGACGAGCCCGCGCAGTTGGGTGTACTCCGGGCCCATCTTGGCCTTGACCTTGATCCATGGCGGTTTGCGCTCGATCGGCGTCTCGGCGTTACGCGCCTCGATCCGCAGCAGACGCCGCCCCTCGGGGGCCGCCGTTGCGGTGCGCGCTGCCTGGCCGGTCGTCGGCGCGGAGTGCTCGATCGTCACGAAAATGAGCCTACGCTGGACGGCGGGTGTCTATGTGCGTCAGGCGACCGGCGTCACGCCCCGAACGTTGTGACGCCGGACACCGGCCGGTCGGAAAAGGGCGTCACAGATCGGGGAATCGGGTGCTACGGTCGCCGGCAACAGCGACGACGGAGCCGAGTAGCCCTCGACCCGCCAGTGCAGAGAGCCGCCGGTGCTGAGAGGCGGTCTGGCGCCGGGGCGCGAAGACCCTCCCGAGCTGCGGGAAGAACGGCCGCGGGCTCCCCGCGCCCAGTAGAGCCCGCCCGGCTGGCCCCGGTCATCAGGCGACGAACGAGGCCCCCGCTTAGGCGGGGGCGAAGGTGTGGTGGCACCGCGAGGTTCCCGCTCGCCCACACCTCCCTGGGGCTGATGCGACGCTTTCGCCACCCCAGGGCGGCGACGGCGTGGCGATCGACCGAGGAGCAGCCCGCCATGCAACGAACCCTGTCCCAGCAACTGCCCGCCAGGATCGGCACGACAGTGCGGATCGCCGGCTGGGTGCACCGCCGCCGACTGCTCAAGTCGGTTGCCTTCCTGATCGTGCGCGACGCCACCGGCCTGGCCCAGGTGGTCGTCACCGACCCGGCCGTCCGCGCCGAGCTGGAGAAACTCACCGAGGAGACGGTCGTCGAGGTCACCGCGACGGCCACCGCGAACGGCACCGCGCCCGCCGGGGTCGAGCTGACCGACCCGACGGTACGTCTCCTCGGGCCGCCCGCCGCACCGCCACCGTTCGACCTGTACCGGCCGGCGCTCACCGCGAGCCTGCCCACCCAGTTGGACAACGCGCCCACAGCGCTGCGGCACCCCACCCGGTCGGCAGCGCTGCGGATCTCGGCGGCAGCGGTGTCCGGGTTCCGGGCCGCACTCGACGCCCAGGACTTCGTGGAGGTCCACACGCCGAAGGTGGTCAGCTCCAGCACCGAGAGCGGGGCGAACGTGTTCGCGCTGGACTGGTTCGGCCGGCCCGCGTACCTGGCCCAGTCGCCGCAGTTCTACAAGCAGCTGATGGTCGGCGTCTTCGAACGCGTCTACGAGGTGGGGCCGGTGTTCCGGGCCGAACCGCACGACACCGTCCGGCACCTCGCGCAGTACACGTCACTCGACGCGGAGTTGGGCTTCGTCGCCGACCACCGGGACGTGATGCGGGTGCTGCGCGACACCCTCGACGGGATGCTGGGCGCGGTGGGCGAGCGGGCCGGTGGCGCGCTGGCCGCGCTCGGCGTCACGCCGCCGCAGGTGCCCACGGAGATCCCGGCGGTGCACTTCACCGAGGCGCTGGCGATCGCCGGCGCGCCCGCCGACGAACCGGACCTGGCGCCCGCCCACGAACGGGCGTTGGGCGAGTGGGCCCGCCGCGAACACCTGTCGGACTTCCTCTTCGTCACCGGCTACCCGATGGCGAAGCGGCCCTTCTACACCCACCCGGACCCGGCGCGGCCCGCGTACTCCAACGGGTTTGACCTGCTCTTTCGCGGTCTGGAGCTGGTCACCGGCGGGCAGCGGCTGCACCGGCACGCCGACTACCTGGCGGCGTTGGCGGCCCGGGGCGAGCCGGTCGAGCCGTACGCCGGCTACCTGGACGCGTTCCGGCACGGCATGCCACCGCACGGCGGTTTCGCCATCGGCCTGGAACGGTTCGTGGCCCGGCTGGTCGGCGCGGCCAACATCAGGGAGGTCACCGCGTTCCCGCGGGACCTGCACCGCCTGACTCCGTAGCACTGTGCCCTGCCGGCCCACTCGTTCGCGTGGAGCGGGCCGGCAGGGGCTCAGGCGGGACCGAGCAGGTCCCAGAGGTTGCCGGCGACGTCCCGGAAGACGGCGACCTGGCCATACGGTTCGGTGCGGGGCGGCTTGACGAACTCGACGTTCATCTCGGCCATCCGGCGGTAGGTGACGTCGAAGTCGTCGACCTGGAGGAAGAACCCGACGCGGCCGTGGGTCTGGTCGCCCACCGCGGCCTGCTGCCGCTCGCCGTCGGCGCGGGCCAGCAGCAGCCCGGTGCCGCCGCCCGGCGGGCGGACCACCACCCAGCGTTTCGGCCGCCCGTCGTTGGTCAGCGACGGGGTGTCCTCGGCCAGCTCGAAGCCGAGGACGTCGGTGAAGAAGGCAATGGCCGGGTCGTACTCGGTGACGACGACGGTGACGAGATCGATCTGCACCCGACCGAGGGTAGGCGACCTTCGGTCACCCGGCGCGCGGCCGGGTGTCAGACAGTGACGAGGGTGGACAGCCGGCGCTCGACCACCGGCAGCACGTCGGCCACGGTGACCGGGCGGCCCAGCTCGGCGGTGAGCGAGGTGACGCCCGCGTCCCGGATGCCGCACGGCACGATCCGGTCGAAGTACGTCAGGTCGCAGTCACAGTTGATCGAGAAGCCGTGCAGGGTGACGCCCCGGGCCACCCGGATGCCGATGGCGGCGACCTTGCGGGCCGGCCCCCTGTCGTCCTCGGGAACCCACACCCCGCTGCGTCCCTCGACCCGGCCGGCGGTCAGCCCGAACTCGGCGCACACGTCGATGAGCAGCTCCTCGGTCCGGCGGACGTAGGCGACCACGTCCACCGGGTCGGGCAGGCGCAGGATCGGGTAGCCGACGAGCTGCCCCGGCCCGTGCCAGGTGATCTTGCCGCCGCGGTCCACGTCGACGACCGGAGTGCCGTCCATCGGTCGGTCCCACGGTTCGGTGCGCTTGCCCGCGGTGTAGACGCTCGGGTGCTCCAACAGCAGCACTGTGTCGCCGCGCTCGCCAGCCACCACCGACTCGTGCAGGCGTCGCTGCTCGTCCCAGGCGGCCTGGTAGTCGAGTAGGCCGGCACGGACGGCCGTGAGGCCGGGGGTCGTCGTCGTCACGGCCCCAGCCTAATCCTGTTGGAGGCGATCTTCGCTGGTGAGCCGCCTCACGAGGACGTCGTCGTGCCGCTCGGCGGCACCGCTCGGCGGCTCGTGTCACTCCGGAGCAGGGACCGTCGCAGCGCGGTGGCGGCGGGTGCGGCGAACGATGAGAGCGATCGCGAGCAGCGTCGGCACGCCCAGCGTCAGGTAGACCCACAGCGGGGCGGCGAACGGTGACGGCCGGGGCTCCGGCCCACCGAACGCGGCCCGGGTCAGCAGGTCGGCCGGCACCATCAGGTCGGTCGACCCGACCGGCGTGGTCACCAGCACCTCGCGACCGCCGTCGGGCGACAGCGCGGCGAGGAGGGCTTGCCGGTCCGTGTCCTGCTCCGTATCGCTGACATACCGCAGGATCGGGTCGTCCGCGCGCCAGCCGATGATCCCGCTGGCCGAAGTGCCGGCCGGCAGGGCCTGGCCGACCGCCTGACCGGTGGCCGTGTCCAGGAACTCGATTCGCCAGGTGCGCGCCGCCGCCTGCTCGGCCGTGCACCTGGGCCCGGCGCAGCCGTCGAAGGCGAGCAGCGCGAGCCGCCGGCCGTCGGGGTGCCAGGCGGCGGGGCCGGCCAGTGTCCGCCGGTCGCCCAGGTCGACCTGCCAGCGAGGACCGCCGCCGGCCGGGTCGACGACCACCAGTCGTTGGCGCTCGGCGAGCTGGGCAGGCACGTCCGGCGGGCCGGTGACCGCCACCAGGTCGCCACCGGGTGACCAGGCCGCCTGGTTGTGGGCGGCGAAGGTGCCGGCCGCGACGACCTGTTCGGTGCCCTGGTACGGGTCGACGACGAGCAGGTCGTCGGGCTTCTCCGGGTCGTTCAGCTGCTGGTTGTCCGGCCCGTAGCTGATCACCGAATCGTCGTTGCTGCGGGTGCCGAGCACGCGCCGCCCATCCGGCGACCAGGCGAAAGGGTGCAGCCCGGGTTTCAGTGTGCGGTGCTGCCGGCCGGTGGTGAGGTCCAGCAGCTCGCCGGACTGCGGCCGCAGGTAGTGCCGCCCGTCGGGGGAGAGCAGCCCGTGCCCCTCGGCGATGCCGATCGGGATGAGCCGGTAGGCGCCGTCCCGGGCGACCAGCACCCCTGTCGACTCGAAGTAGCGGGTGCGGTCGGTGAAGAACACCAACGCGGCCGGACCGGCGGGTCGTTGCCCCACGGTGGCCTGCCACAGCCACGGATCGCGCACCCGGCTCGGCACCACCCCGACCGTGCTGTCGGTGACGGTGCTCCCGCCGGCCGTGCTGTCGGCGACAGTGCTGTTCGCGGCGCCGGCTGCTGGCGCGCCGAGCGCGACGCTGTTCGCGGCTGGCGCGCTGAGCGCGACGAGCCCCAGCGCGAGCCCGACCACGGCGGCACGCCGCAATCGCCCACCGGTCAATCTCATCGGCCCATTAGACGCGACGGCGGCCGGTCGTGATGCCCCGGCCGGCCGCGTCGCGGTCTACCGATCGGCGGGCGGGATGCGCCACAGCCAGACGTCGTCGACCCGTTGCGGCTCGCCGAACAGGGCGGTGCCGGTACGCAGCAGCGCCTCCTCGTCAACCTCGAACTTCGCGCCGTGCACCTGGTCGGCGAGCACCACCGTCTCGATGCGCCAGTGCCGCAGATCCGACTGGACCTCCCGGATCGTGCCGTCGGTGACGATGGGCACCAGGCCCGTACGACCGGCCTGGTCCATCAGGGCGCTCAGGGTGCGCGGAACCGGACCGATCCGGCCCCGGCCGTCCGGCCCGCCGGGGCCGAGGAAGAAGCCGCCCGGGATGGCGAACTCGCCCTGCCGGTGCGACAACGCGTACGCCTGCCAGCGCTGGCCGTCCGGGTAGATGTCCACTGTCAGCGGCACCGGGGTCAGCACCCCGTCGGGTGAGACGTAGTCCCGCCACGTGCCGGAGGTGATGAAGCGCGGGATCGGCTCCCGCTCGTCGGTCAGCAGCGGGGTGGGCAGCAGCGGCACCAGGGCCACCGCGAAACCCAGCAGCCAGGCCAGTTCCGTGGAGCGGTGCCGGGGTGGTGCGGCGCGCAACTGGTCGACCGTGTACGCCAGCAGCAGCCCGATCACCGGCGCGACCACCAGCGCCAGCCGGGCGGGCAGCGCGGCGTTCACCACAGGCAGTTGGCCGAGCAGGTCGAACGGCATGGGGAGGTCGGTGCGTCGCCCGTCGACCTTGGCGATCGGGCCGAAAGAGAGCACCGAGAAGATCAGCGCGACGGCGCCCAGCGCCCAGAGGGTGGCCCGGCGGTGCGGGTCGGCCCGCCGCCAGAGCACGACGAAACAGACCACGCTGAGCACCAGCAGCGGGATGCCGAAGAACGAGTTCTCCTCGGTCGGGTTCGGTGCCAGCGAGGTGCCCAGCCCCGCCTCACCGGCCAGCGAGCGGCGCGGGAAGGCGGCGAACGCCGCGATGTCCTCGGAGTGGATCACCGGGTCGAAGCCGGTGCCGTGGAACCGTTGCGGCCCGGCGAAGTGCAACCACAAGGGGTACGACAGCAGCACACCGGCGACCACGGCGGTCACCCCGAGCCCGCGCAGGAAATTGGGCAGCGCGACGCGGGCCTCGGCCCGGTTGGCCGGGTGCAGCGCCCAGATGGCGACGAACAACCCCAGCGCCAGCGCGGCGAAGAAGAGCCCTTCGGCGGCGATCGAGAAGGCCACCGCTACCAGCACGCCGAGGATCACCCCGTCCCGCAGCCAGTGCCCGGCGCGGCGCAGCGCGAACAGCCGCCAGATCAGCAGCGGCACCAGCCAACCGGCGGTCCAGTTCAGGTGCGCGTTGGCGTGCGACACCATGCCGGGGGAGTAGGCGATGAACAGCGCGCCGACCCCGGCGGCCAGCCGGCTGCGGACCAGGTGCCGGGAGAGCAGCCAGTACCAGACCAGGGCTGTGGCGAGCAGGTTCAGGGTGAGGATCACCAGGAACGTCGCCGGTGGCCCGATCAGGTACGTGAGTGGGGCGAAGACCACCGCGTACACGGTGATCGTCGTGTTGACCGCGAGGTTCACACCGTCCGGGACGTTGATCAGGTAGGTGAAGAGCGGGTTCTCCCAGTGGGTGACCGCGTGCCCGCCGAAGGCCAGCAACCATTCGAACAACGCCTGGTCGCTGGAGTTGACGGTGATGGTGCGGACGTTCGGGTCCCGCCACAGCCCACTGGTCACCCAGACGGCGAGCGCGAGCGCCACCAGCACGACGATCAGGTCGGCCCGGCGGTCCCGGACGGTGTGCGGCGGTGGCACGGGTGCGGGCCCGGTGGCCAGCGACGGGGAGGACGGCACGCAGCGGACGTTACCAACCGGACCTGGACGGGCCGGTCAGACCTGCAAGGACGGGACCGTTGGGGACGGATTCGGTCCGCCACGTCGACTGTCTGACGTACACAGCGTCCGTCGTGAATGTGTGAGTGTGCCCCATGTCATAGCGGCGACACATCGTCGTAACGTCTCGGCAACTCGACCGTGACCCAGTTCACAGTCCGCCCCTTCAGGAGGCCGCCGTGCGCCGCTCCTCGTCCACCCTCACCCGGCTGCTCGGTGCGGTCGCCGGGCTCGCCCTCGCCGTCGCGGGCGCGGTCGCCGTCGCGGCACCAGCCCAGGCCGCCACCCTCACCCAGGTCACCGGGTTCGGCTCCAACCCCGGCAACCTCGCCATGTACGCCTACCGGCCGGACGGCCTGCCGGCCAACTCCCCGGCCGTCGTCCTGCTGCACGGGTGTACGCAGAACGCCTCCGGCTACTTCGCCAACTCCGGCTGGCAGAAGTACGCCGACCAGTGGAAGTTCGCCCTGATCGTCGCCCAGCAGCCCAGCGGCAACAACGCCAACTCCTGCTTCAACTTCTTCGAGGCGGGGGACACCGCCCGAGGTCAGGGTGAGGCATTGTCGATCAAGCAGATGGTCGACCACGCCAAGGCGAACTTCGGGGTGAACGGCTCCCGGGTCTACGTCAGCGGGCTCTCCGCGGGCGGGGCGATGAGCGCTGTCATGCTGGCCACCTACCCGGACGTCTTCGCCGCCGGATCGATCATCGCGGGGATTCCGTACCGCTGCGCCACCAGCATGGTCAACGCGTTCAGCTGCATGAACCCGGGTGCCGACAAGACCCCCGCGGCCTGGGGCGACCTGGTGCGGGGCGCGTACTCCGGCTACACCGGCCCGCGCCCCCGAGTGGCCATCTGGCACGGCACCTCGGACACCACTGTCGCCCCGCTCAACGGCACCGAGTCCCGCGACCAGTGGACCAACGTGCGAGGCGTGTCGCAGACCCCGACCAGCACCTCGTCGCTGCCCGGCAACACCAGCCTGGAGGTGTACGGCAACGACGACGTTCGCCTTTACCGGATCTCCGGGATGGGCCACGGCACCCCGGTCGACCCGGGCTCGGCGGCCGAGCAGTGCGGCACCGCTGGCGCGTACTTCCTGGACACCATCTGCTCGACGTACCGTGACGCGCTCTTCTTCGGTCTGAACGGCGGCGGGACCAACCCGACCCCGACCCCGACGGCCACCCCCACGCCGACCCCGACGGCCACCCCGACCCCGACGGCCACCCCGACCACGCCGCCGACCTGCGTGACGGCCAGCAACTACGCGCACGTGGCAGCGGGTCGGGCGTACCAGTCCGGCGGCTACGCCTACGCCAACGGCTCCAACCAGCGCATGGGTCTCTACAACACCTTCTACACCAGCGCCCTCAAGCAAACCGCCCCCAATTACTGGGTGATCGGCTGCTGAACCCCCCACCCACCCGCCTGTCCCTGTTGATCAAGAGGTTTGCGTCAGATTCCGGCTCCCGGATGACGCAAACCTCTTGATCAACAGCGATGGGGGGCGGGGGCTCAGGTTAGGCGGGCCAGGACCGGCGCGAGCGGATCCAGCGCGTCGCTGCGGACCACGAACCGGGTCACCCCCCAGCGCCGTTCGTGCTCGGCGACCGCCGTGATGATCTCGCCCACCGTGCCGATCAGCACGAACGGGGTGGCCAGCAGCTCGGCGGCGGTCATGCCGTTGCGCCGGGCCTGTTCCACGGCGGCAGCCTCGGCGTCGTCGGTGACCACCACCGTCTGCACCAGCGACTCCAGCGCCGGCGGGTCGGTCCGGCCGGCGGCGCCGGCGGCAACGCAGGCCAACTGCGCCTCGATCTGGTCGGCCCGCCAGCGCGCCTCATGCTGGTGGCCGTCGGCGAGGGTACGTCCGAACCCGGTCAGCCCGACCACGTCGGCGTGCGCGCCGGCCCAGCGCAACAGCGTCGAGTTCGCCGTACCCATCGTCAGCGGGATCCGGTCCTGCACCGGCCGGGGTTCGCGCAGCACCGCCTCGCGCATCGTCAGCTCGGCCGAGTCGACGGTGACCGAGGCGCCGTCGAGCAGGGCACGGACCGCCTCGGCGACGGCCACGCAACGGCGGACCCGACCGGCCACATCGGGGCGTTCCCGGCCCACAGCGCGCCACTCCGCCGGGGTGTGACCGGCGCCGACACCGAGCCGGGCCCGTCCACGGGAGATCAGATCGAGGGTGGCCACGTCGGCCGCGAGCAGCATCGGTTCCCGTACGCCGAGGTTCGACACGTACGAGCCGAGCCCGATCGTCGAGGTGACCGGGGCGGCGGCGGCCAACGCCACGAACGGTGACGTCACGTCGCCGGGGTGGTCCGCGGCGAGCAGAGCGTCGAAGCCGGCGGTCTCGGCCCGACGGGCCAGCTCGGCCCAGCTCGCCGCGTCGGTCGGGGTGGCCTGGAGGGAGAAGGTCGCCATTGGTCCAGCATCGGCCCACGCCGGCCCACCGACGACCCGCTGGCAGCCGATTCTGCCGAGGGCCGAACCACCGGGTCAGGGAGTCAGGGCTGCGTGGAGGGCTTCGGGGAGGGTGGGGTGCTGGTAGGGGTAGGCGGCCCTGGTGAGGACTCCGGGGAGGACTCTGGTGCTGGTGAGGGCCTCGTGGGAGAAGCCGCCGAGGACCACCTTGAGCGCCAACGCGGGGATCGGGATGATCGCCGGGCGGTGCAGTTGCCGGGCCAACTCGCGGGTGAACTCGGCGTTGGTGACCGGGTTCGGTCCCACCACGTTCACCGGTCCGGCGATGTCGTCACGGTCGAGCAGGAAGCGGGTCGCGTCCAGCCAGTCGGCCATCGAGATCCACGGCAGCCACTGTCGGCCACTGCCCAGCCGGCCGGCGATGCCCAGCTTGAACGGCAGCAGTTGCGGCTTGAGCAACCCGCCCTCGCTGTGCAGCGGCAGACCGGTACGCAGCCGGACCACGCGTACCCCGGCGTCCTCGGCCGGCCGGGTCGCGGCCTCCCACACCCGGCAGACGTCGGCCAGGAAGCCCTCGCCGGCCGGTGCGTCCTCCTCGACCGCCCGGTCGCCGGTGTTGCCGTACCAGCCGACGGCCGATGAGTTGAGCAGCACGCCGGGTCGGTCGGCGGCGGGGAGCCCGGCGATGGTGGTCGCCAGCGTGGTGGTGGTGTCCACCCGGCTGGTGCGGATCAACCGCCGGTAGTCGTCGTTCCAGCGCTTGTCGCCGACGCCCGCGCCGGCCAGGTTGACCACTGCGTCGGCCTCGGCGGCCACGGCCGGGTCGAGCTGCCCGGCGGCCGGGTCCCACCGCCGCTCCTTCGAGTCGCGCGGCGACCGACGGACCAACCGGGTGACCTCGTGCCCGTCGCGGACGAGCAGGTCGGCCAGTCGGGTGCCAAGGAAACCGGAAGCGCCGGCCAGAAGGATCCGCATACCCCCATCTTCGTCCAGAACGCCGCCGACGGACGCACCCCCTCGCCGATCTTGCACTTTCTGTCGCCGTTACACCCCGACACATCCGTTTCGTCGGGACAGCAACTGCAAGATCGGCGAGGGGGGAGGGGGTTAGGGGGTGCGCAGGTCGGCGAGCAGTCGCTCCACCTCGGCGTAGGAGTCGGCACTCAACGGGCCCTGCTCCAGGGTGGCCAGGTTCTCGTCGGCCTGGGCCACGGTGCGCAGACCCGGGATCGGCACGGTACGGGGGCTACGCGCCAGCAGCCAGCCGAGCGCGCCCTGCGCGAGGGTGCGCCCGTCGGCGGTGAGCGCCGCGCGGACCTGGTCGACCCGGGCCGCCCAGCGTGGCGTCGGCCGGCCGTCGGTGAACCATTCCAGCCACTCCGGTGCGCGCCCGCGCACATCATCCGTCCCGACCGCCCGGGTCGACCCGGTGAGCAGCCCCATCGCCAGCGGCCCACGGTTGAGGCTGGCCAGGTCGTGTTTGTCGCAGACCGCCAGCACCGCCGCGTTGTCGCGCAACACCGACTCGTCGTGCTGGACAGCGGCGCAGTGCGGGCCGGCAGCCGCGAACGCCTCCGCCGAGGCCGCGTCGTCGGTGCTCCAGCCGTACGCCCGGATCTTGCCCTGGTCGACCAGGGCCTCCATGGTGTCGACAAGATCGAGCGCGGCGGGCACCGGCAGTGCGTTGATGTGCAGTTGGTAGAGGTCGACGTGGTCGGTGCCGAGCCGGCGGAGCGAGTCTTCCAGGCTGCGCACCGCGAAGGCCGGGCTGGCGTCCGTGCCGAGCGCCCGCCGGGTGCCCTCCTCGCTGACGTTGCCGAACTTGGTGGCGATCACCACGCTGTCCCGCCGCCCGGCCAGTGCTTGACCGAGGATCCGCTCGCTGTGCCCGGCGCCGTAGTTGCTGGCGGTGTCGAACAGGGTCACCCCGAGGTCGAGCGCCCGGTGGATGGTGCGGATCGACTCGTCGTCGTCCACCTCGCCCCAGCCGAACGGCTGCCCGTCGTCACCCCAGAGCGGGCCGCCGATGGCCCAGCACCCCATTCCGATCGCGCTCACCGTGATGCCGCTGCGTCCCAGCGTCCGTGTCGTCGTCATGGTCAGCAGCCTCCAACCTGGAGCGCGCTCCAGGTCAAGCACTACCATCTCGCGACATGAGCGGTTACGCCCCCTCGGAGGCCGCCCGCCGCAGCGGCTTCAGCCTGGACACTCTGCGGTACTACGAGAAGATCGGCCTGCTCGCTGACGTTGAGCGCACGTCGGGCGGGCAGCGGGTCTTCACCGACGACGACCTCGGCTGGCTGGTGCTGTTCCGCTGCCTGCGCGACACCGGGATGCCGATCGCGCAGATGCGCCGCTACGCGCAACTGGCCCGCGACGGTGAGCACACCACAGACGAGCGGCACGAGCTGCTGTGCCACCACGCGGCGCGGGTCGAGGAGCAGATGCGCCTGCTCCAGCGCCAGTACGACCACCTCCGGGAGAAGATCAGCTTCTACGAGCGGCCATCCGGCACCGCAGCGGGGTCGGAGGCCGGCTAGCGGGAACCGGGCGCGCTCAGACCGAGCAGGTCCTCTGTCGTTCCGGTTCGACCGGTGAGCGCGTTCAGGGCGGTGACCAGACGCTTCTCCTCGTAGCGGAAGTGCGACTCCAGCAGGGCGGCCAGCCCGCCCAACTCGGCGCGCACCTGGGCGACCGGCACCGCCGCGTCGCCGCCCAGCAGTGCCTCGACCCGTTCCAGGATCCCCGCCACCACCTCGTGATCGGTGATCAGGTTGTCGATGACCGGCCGCAGCTCGGGGGCCTCCTCGGCCAGCAACCGGAACGCGCCCGCGTCCTCACCGCTGTGGTGTCGGCCGAGCGCGGCGCAGAAGGTCAGGCAGTGCGCCCGCAGGTCCCGGGACGGGGCGTCGAGGCTTGCCTGCAGTCGGGCCAGTTCCGCACTGAGCCAGAGGTGGATCTCGATCATCTGATTGCCGACGGCGGCGAGCCGGCCGGCCGGTGAACCTGTTGGGTGCACGTTTCGTCCCATGCTGTCCCCGCGCCTCCATGCCCACGGCGGCCTTCGGGCCGGGTGCACTGCGACGCTGCGACGAAGTCTAGGGCCAGCCGGTCACGCCCCCAATTCCGCCGTCACGGAGTGGTCGGCTCGTCGGTCTCCCGGACGTCGTGCCAGCGCGCCCGCCATTCGGCCTCGTGGGCCTCGTGGGTGGTCCGCTCCTGGAAGACGGCGGCCCGCAGGGCGTGCCGGGACTGCGCCATCACCACCACCTCCACGGCCACCAGCGCCACGCAGATCACTGTCGCCAGGCTGAGCGCCAGCAGCGCCGGCAGGTGCTGACCCACCGGGAGGGCCGCGGTGAGCGCCACTATGACGCCGACGCGGGTCCAGGTGACGGTGTGCAGGGTGCGTAACTGGAAGAGCAGGTTGACGGCGAAATAGCAGATCAAGCCGCCGAAGAGCATCGGCACCGCAGGCCCCTCGACCTTCTCGGCGAGCCCGCCGGCCGGGTCGGTGATCTTGTGGAGGACCTCCTCGTTGCCGATCGAGAAGAGGATCACCCCGGCGATCATCGGCAGGTAGAGGTACGCGTACGCGTCGCGGGCCATCGCCACCCGGGGGGCGCCCTCCGCCGCGTGCAGGGCGATCCGGGCGGCCGGCCCGATGAAGTCGAAGTGCGCCCACCAGAGCGCCGCGGTGACCACGATGCCGAGCGCGGCGGCCGCCACCGCCGGCCAGGTGACCGGCTTGCCGAGCAGGTTTCCGCCCACGCCCGTCGAGATGATCGACTCGCCCAGCGCGATGATCAGGATGAGGTCGTAGCGCTCCGTCCAGTGCTCGGCGCTGGTCACCCCCCAGCCCCAGGTCCCGACGATGAAGCCGGTGGCGTACTGCACCACCACCACGGTGATCCACAGGCCGTCGCGGACCATGGCGGCCTGGTCGGGGTCGGCGATCTGCGGCGGGATGAGCGCGGCGGCCAGCAGCAGCACGATGCTCACCGCCAGCTCCGGGGCGAACCGCCGCAGTTGCCGCCGCTCCTGCGGGCTGTCCCGCACCACGTGCTGATAGAGGACCCAGTGGATGCCACGGACCACGACGTAGCTGATCGCCACCAGCATCGGGCCGGCGGCGCTCCCCTTCGGGTCGGTGAACGCCTGTGGCAGTGCCAGCGCGAACGCGAACAGGGCGACCATCGCGATCACCATGAGCACCGGCACGTAGCCCTCGCCGAGCCGGACCCGGGTGGCGACCAGGCTGTGCACCACCCAGATCCACCACAGCACGGCGAGCACCAGGCCGGCGTGCAGCAGTTGCCGGCTGGTGATGTTCGCGGCGGTGGCGCGGGTGATGATGAAGAACGAGAAGACGAAGACCAGATCGAAGAAGACCTCGAACTTGTCCACCCGCGCGCCGGGGGCGATCGGGACGGCCGGTCCCAGCTGTCCACCCCGCCGGTAGCCGCCCACGATCCCACTCTGGCAGCGTCGGGGCTGGTCGGAGGCCGAACGGCGATGGCGAAGGCGTCCGGCGTTACCTCCGGCCAGGGTCGGGAAAACACCGGGGCCGCGGCCTCCCACAGCGGGCCGGCCGGTCCGCCCCACCCCGGACAAGGATGGACAATGACCACCAATAACCCGATCACCACTTCCTTCGCCCATCACTCCACCGCCATGGACGTGATCCGGGGCGTGGACCTCGTCGGGCGGCGGGCGGTCGTCACCGGCGGGTCCTCCGGGATCGGCGTGGAGACCGCCCGCGCCCTGGCCAGCGCCGGCGCGGAGGTCACATTGGCCGTCCGCAACCCCGACGCGGGTCAGCAGGCCGCCAACGACATCACCGGCACCACCGGCAACGACCGCGTGCTGGTCGCCCCGCTCGACCTCGCCGACCAGGGATCGGTCGCCGACTTCGTGGCCAACTGGGACGGCCCCTTGCACATCCTGGTAAACAACGCCGGCATCATGGCCGCACCCCTGTCGCGCACCCCGCAGGGCTGGGAGATGCAGTTCGCCACCAACCACCTGGGGCACTTCGCACTCGCCAACGGTCTGCGCCCGGCACTCGCGGCCGGCGACGGCGCCAGGATCGTCTCGGTCAGCTCCGCCGCGCACCTGCGCTCACCGGTGGTCTTCGAGGACATCCAGTACGACAAGCGGGAGTACGAGCCGTGGCAGGCGTACGGGCAGTCCAAGACGGCAAACGTGCTGTTCGCCGTGGAGGCGACCCGCCGCTGGGCCGACGACGGCATCTACACCAACTCGCTGATGCCCGGCGCGATCCAGACCAACCTCCAGCGCTACGTCAGCAAGGAGGAACTGGACCGGATGCGGGCGGGCAACGCGGCGGCCTGGAAGACAGTCGAACAGGGCGCCGCCACCTCGGTGCTGGTCGCCGCCTCGCCGCTGCTCGACGGAGTGGGCGGGCGCTACTTCGAGGACTGTCAGCAGGCCGCCCCCGCCCAGCCCGGCGGGCGGACGGGTGTCGCCGACTACGCGCTGGACCCGGAGGCCTCCGAGCGGCTCTGGCAGGTCTCGACGGATCTGCTCAAGGGCTGAGCGGCGCAGACGAAGGGGCGCCCCGGTCGATGACCGGGGCGCCCCTTTCGGCGTTACTGCGGATCAGGCCAGGCCCAGCTCCGCCTCGAAGTTGCCGCCCTCCAGCCGCTCCTTGACAGCAGTCAGGAAGCGCGCCGCGTCGGCGCCGTCGATCAGCCGGTGGTCGTAGGACATGGCCAGGTAGACCATCGACCGGACCGCGATGACCTCGCCCAGCTCCGGGTCGTTGACCACGACCGGACGCTTCACCACGGCACCCGTGCCGAGCATCGCCGACTGCGGCGACGGCACGATCGGGGTGTCGAAGAGCGCGCCCCGGCTGCCCGTGTTGGTCAGCGTGAAGGTCGCCCCGGCCATCTCGTCCGGGGTGATCTTGTTGGCCCGGGTGCGCTCCGCCAGGTCGGCGATCCGCTTGGCGATGCCGCCCATGTTGAGGTCACCGGCGTTGTGGATGACCGGCACGAGCAGCCCGCGCTCGGTGTCCACGGCGATGCCGAGGTGCTCGGCGGCCGGGTAGGTGATCGTGCCGCCGTCCAGGTCCATGCTGGCCTGGATGATCGGGTGGGTCTGCAACGCCTCGACGGCGGCGAGGGCGAAGAACGGCAGGAAGGACAGCTTCACGCCGTGCTTGGCCTGGAACGAGTCCTTCGCCTGGACCCGCAGCTTGGCGACCTTGGTGACGTCGACCTCGACGACAGTGGTCAGCTGCGCCGTCTCGTGCAGCGACTGCTGCATCCGCTTGGCGATCGTCGCCCGGATCCGCGGCAGCTTCTCCGTGGTGCCCCGCTTGGTGCTCGGCTGCGGCTTCGCGGCCGGCTTGGCCGCGGGCGCGGCGGCGGGAGCAGCCGCCGGAGCCGGAGCGGCCTTGGCGGCCTTCGCCTTCTCGGCGGCCTCCAGCACGTCCTGCTTACGGATCCGACCACCCACGCCGGTGCCGTTGAGCGCGGCCAGGTCGACGCCGTGCTCACTGGCCAGCTTGCGCACCAGCGGCGTGACGTACCCGGCAGCTTCCTCGCCGGCACCAGGTGCCGGGGCGGACGGACGCGGCGGCGTCGAGGTCGACGCGGCCGGCTGTGCGGCCTGCTCGGTCTTCGCCGGCTGCGCCGAGCTCTCGGTCTCCGCGGCGGGCTCGTTGTACGACATGCCGGGGGTCGGCTCCTCGACCTTCGGCGCCGGCTTCGGCTCGGCCTTCGGCGCCGGCTTGGCCTCCGCCTTCGGCTCGGGCTTCGGCTCGGGCTGCGCCGGGGCGGAGGCCCCGCCGGCAACGCCGATGATCGCCAGGTCGGCGCCGACCGCGGCGGTCTCGTCCTCGGCGACCTTGATCTCCAGCACCGTGCCGGCGACCGGCGACGGGATCTCGGTGTCCACCTTGTCGGTGGAGACCTCCAGCAGCGGCTCGTCGACCTCGATCGTCTCGCCGACCTGCTTCAGCCAGCGGGTGACAGTACCCTCGGTGACGCTCTCGCCCAGGGCGGGCATCTTCACCGCGGTGCCCTCGCCCGACGAGGCGGCGGCCGGAGCCGGCGCCTCGGCCGGAGCCTCGTCCTGGGCCACCTCGTCAGCGGTGCCCTCGGCGGCGGCCGTCGGCTCGGCAGCCGGCTCGACCGACTCGGCCGGGGCCTGCTCCTGCCCGGCGGCCTCGCCACCGCCGGTCGACTCGCCCTCACCGGCGATGACGGCCAGCTCGCTGCCGACCTCGGCGGTCTCGTCCTCGCCGACCACGATCCGGCTCAGCACGCCGGCAGCGGGTGACGGGATCTCGGTGTCGACCTTGTCGGTGGAGACCTCGAGCAGGGGCTCGTCGACCTCGACCGTGTCGCCCTCCTGCTTGAGCCAGCGAGTGACGGTGCCCTCGGTGACGCTCTCGCCGAGCCGGGGCATGGTGACCGATACCGGCATTTTCTGAGACTCCTTCATTCCCCTGGTGGGATCTTCGCCCGTCGCCGGACGCCGCGGTTGTGGATGATCAGGCGTGCGAGTGCAGCGGCTTGCCGGCGAGGGCCAGGTGCGCCTCGCCCAGGGCCTCGTTCTGGGTCGGGTGGGCGTGCACGAGCTGGGCGACCTCCGCCGGGTAGGCCTCCCAGTTGTAGATGAGCTGCGCCTCACCGATCAGCTCACCCACCCGGGCGCCGATCATGTGTACGCCGACCACCGGGCCGTCCTCGACCCGAACCAGCTTCACGAAGCCGGTGGTCTTGAGGATCTGGCTCTTTCCGTTGCCACCCAGGTTGTAGTTGTACGTCTTGACCTTGTCGGCGCCGTACTGCTCCTTGGCTTTGGCCTCGGTGAGGCCCACCGACGCCAGCTCCGGGTCGCAGTAGGTGACGCGCGGGATGCCGACCTCGTCGATCACGGCGGGGGTCTGCCCGGCGATCTCCTCGGCGACGAAGATGCCCTGCTGGAAGCCCCGGTGTGCGAGCTGGAGGCCGGGCACGATGTCGCCGACCGCGTAGACGTTCGGCACGCTGGTGCGAAGCCGCTCGTCGGTCAGCACGTAGCCGCGGTCCATCTTGACGCCCTGCTCCTCGTACCCGAGGTTGGCGGTGTTCGGGCCGCGACCCACGGCGACGAGCAGCAGCTCGGCCTCGACGGTCTCGCCGCCCTGGATGGTCAGCTTGACGCCGTTGTCGGTCTTCTCGACCTTCTCGAACGGCTTGCCGACCTTGAAGTTGATCTTCCGCTTGCGGAACGCCCGCTCCAGCGCCTTGGACGACTCCTCGTCCTCGGCGGCGACCAGCCGGGGCAGCGCCTCGACGATCGTCACGTCCACACCGAAGGACTTCCACACGCTGGCGAACTCGACGCCGATCACGCCGCCACCGAGCACGATCACCGACGACGGCACCCGGTCCATCGTGAGGGCGTGGTCGCTGGTGATGATCCGCTCGCCGTCGACCTCCAGGCCGGGCAGGCTCTTCGCGTACGAGCCGGAGGCCAGGACGATGTTGCGGCCGGTGTAACGCTTGCCGTCCACCTCGACCACGTTCTTGCCGACCAGCTTGCCGGCGCCCTCGACGATCGTGATGCCCTTGTTGCCCTTCAACATGCCCTGCAGGCCCTTGTACAGGCGGGCGATCACGCCGTCCTTGTACGAGTTGACCCCGGCCATGTCGATGCCGATCAGCTCGGCCTTCACGCCGAACTGCTCCGACTCGCGGGCCTGGTCGGCGATCTCGGCGGCGTGCAGCAGTGCCTTCGTCGGAATGCAGCCGTTGTGCAGGCAGGTGCCGCCAAGTTTGCCCTTCTCGACCAGCGCGACCTTCAGGCCCAGCTGGACGGCGCGCAGCGCGGTCGCGTAGCCGCCGCTGCCACCTCCGAGAATGACAATGTCGAAGGTCGCTTCGTTCGGCTCGCTCACGTCCAACTCCCAGGTCGCGTCGCTGCATCGGGGGTCACAGAGGTGTAACACGGACACACCCCACCTCGGTCATCTTGTCACCACTGGGCACAGGGTGCGTACCGAGGTGCCCAACGACACGTCATCGACACGTACCCTTGGCACCGTTGTCGATGACGCACGGTGGGGGAGAGATCCGGTGGGCTTGTTCCGGCGCCGCAAACAGACGGCTGTGCCGAGCCATGACCGTGCTGCCAGTCGCGGCGATCTGGACCATTTGGAGAACTTCATCCGGAGTCGGCGCGGCGTCGAGGCGTTCATCGAACCCCGTACGACGGTGACGGAGACCACCGTCATCCTGATCGCCGACGACGGGGAGTGGACCCGTCGGCGCATCGACGGCCCGGACGGAGCCCGACGCTTCGCCTACCGGATGGGCATCCCGGTGTACGACGTCCGGCTGATGGGCTACCCGCAGCGGATGCGCGACTTCAACGAACGCCGCAAACGTCGCCCCGAGCGGTAGTGAGCAACGCGGAAGGGGCCCCCTTGAGCAGGGGGCCCCTTCCGCGTGTCCGGTCAGCCGTTGGCGGCGACGTCCTCGACGAGCTGCACCAGTGTGCGGACCGGAACGCCGGTGCCGCCCTTGGTCCAGTAGCCGGTCGGCTCGCCCGAGTGGTAGCCCGGCCCGGCGATGTCGATGTGCGCCCAGGCCACGTCGTCGGCCACGAACTCGCGCAGGAACACGCCGCCCTGCAGCATGTGACCGGCCCGGTCCATCCCGGCATTGACCTGCGAGATGTCCGCCACATCCGACTCCATGCCCTTACGGACGTCGTCGGGCAGCGGCATCGGCCAGGCCGGCTCGCCGACGGCGTCGCCGGCCACCTTCACCCGGTCGCACAACTGCGGGGTGCCCATCACGCCGGCCATCCGCTTGCCCAGCGCGATCACCTGGCCACCGGTCAGTGTGGAGGTCTCGAACAGGTAGTCGGTGCCGTCCGCGCAGGCGCGGGCGATGGCGTCGCCCAGGATCATCCGGCCCTCGGCGTCGGTGTTGAGCACCTCGACCCGCTTGCCGTTGAACATGGTGACCACGTCACCCGGCCGGTAGCTGGTGCCCGACGGCATGTTCTCCGCCATCGGCAGGTACGCGCTGACCGCCACCGTCGGCTTCAGCGCGGCGATCGCCAGCATGGCCGCGCCCACCGCGGCGGCGCCCGCCATGTCGGACTTCATCTCCCACATGCCCTGCGCCGGCTTGATCGAGATGCCGCCGGTGTCGAAGGTGATGCCCTTGCCGACCAGCGCGACCCGCTTGCCGTTGCCGCCGCCCTGCGGGGTGTAGGTCAGCTTCACCAGCCGCGGCGGGGCCTCAGAGCCCTGCCCGACCGCGACGATGCCGCCGTACCCGCCGGCGGCCAGCGCCGCCTCGTCGAGCACCTCGACGCCGAGGCCTGCCTCGCGCGCCGCGGTGGCGACCGCGTCGGCGAACGACGGCGGACGCAGCTCGTTCGGCGCGGTGTTCACCCAGTCCCGGCTGAGCCGGACCGCGCCCGCCACCGCCTGCGCCCGGGCGATTTCCGCCTGGGCGCCCGCGTCGCCGGCGTCCGGCACCGCGATGAGCACCTCGGCCACCGGCTCGCGCCGGGTCGGCTGGGGCCGCGTCTTGTAACCGGCGAACCGGTACCCACCCAGCAGCGCGCCCTCGGCGATCGCGCGCAGCTCAGCCGACGCGTCCGCGTCGTCGGGCAGCGGCAGCGCCAGCGCGACAGTGGGCGCG
The DNA here is from genome assembly GCF_040649495.1 of Micromonospora sp. NPDC048947. Taxonomy (NCBI): domain Bacteria; kingdom Bacillati; phylum Actinomycetota; class Actinomycetes; order Micromonosporales; family Micromonosporaceae; genus Micromonospora; species Micromonospora sp. NPDC048947. The sequence goes on along the minus strand of NZ_JBEZFO010000008.1, from coordinate 250,510 downwards.
CCCGCCAGGGCCCGGATCGCCGCACCGGCGGCCCGGCGCAGCGTCTCCGGGGCCGGGGCGGCACCCGACGGCTCCGGGCCGAGCCCGACCGCGGTGACCAGCGGGGCGGTCACGGTGCCCAGGGTGGCCAGCTTGATGACCTCACCCGGCCCGCCGGTCGCGCCGAGCAGCGCGAGGGTCTCGGTCAGCTTGCCGTCGAACGCGGCCGCGATGCTCTCCGCGCCGCTGGCGAGCAGCAGGGTGCCGGCGAGGCCGCTGGTGGCGCCCTGCTCTCCGGTCTGGCTGTGCACGCCGATCACGATCGCGTCGACGGCGAGCTCGGCCGGGTCGGTGTCGACCAGGCTCAGGTTGGTGGTGCGGGGTGAAGTCACTGAAGCTACTCCGGGCGGGCCGGGCCGGTCGCGGCGTCGCGTACCAGCGGTGAAGGTCTCCGGCGGAACCTACCCGCCGGACGTCATGGCTGTCCCGCCGACAGCGCCAGCGGGCTCCCGCCGATGCTAACCAGCGACGTTGTCCCCGGTAAGTTGCCACCCATGACCGACGTGACCTCCGACGCCGCCGCGACCCGGCTGCGCCGTTCCCCGCTGCACGAGCGGCACACCGCCGCCGGAGCCAAGTTCGCCCCCTTCGGGGGCTGGGAGATGCCCCTGGAGTACGCCGGCGGCGGAGTGCTCAAGGAGCACACCGCGGTGCGTACGGCGGTCGGGGTCTTCGACGTGTCACACCTGGGCAAGGCCCGGGTGAGCGGCCCCGGCGCGGCCGACTTCGTCAACTCCTGCCTCAGCAACGACCTGGGCCGGATCGGCCCGGGCCGGGCGCAGTACACGCTCTGCTGCGACGACGCCACCGGCGGCGTGGTGGACGACATCATCGCCTACCTGTACGCCGACGACCACGTCTTCCTCATCCCGAACGCGGCGAACACCGCCGAGGTGGTGCGCCGGTTGCGCGCCGCCGCTCCCGCGCAGGTGACAGTCACCGACGAGCACGAGGCGTACGCGGTGCTGGCCGTGCAGGGCCCCCGCTCGGCCGAGTTGCTGGCCGCCCTGGACCTGCCCACCGAACACGGCTACATGAGCTTCTCCGCCGCGAGCCTCGAGGGGGTGGAGCTGACGGTCTGTCGTACCGGCTACACGGGTGAGCTGGGCTACGAGCTGGTGGTGCCGGCGGAGCACGCGGTCGTCGTGTGGGATGCGCTGTTCGCCGTCGGCGCGGCGTTCGAGCTGCGCGCCTGCGGGCTGGCCGCCCGGGACACACTGCGGACCGAGATGGGTTACCCGCTGCACGGGCAGGACCTCTCCCTGGACATCAGCCCGGTGCAGGCCCGCTCCGGCTGGGCGGTCGGCTGGGACAAGCCGGCTTTCTGGGGCCGCGACGCGCTGCTCGCCGAGAAGGCCGCCGGCCCCCGGCGTACGCTGCGCGGCCTGGTGGCAGTCGACCGGGCCATCCCGCGTCCCGGCATGACCCTGCACGTGGGGGACACCCAGGTCGGCACAGTGACCAGCGGCACCTTCAGCCCGACGAGGAAGCAGGGCATCGCCCTGGCCCTGCTGGACACCGCCGCCAACCTGACCGACGGCGACGAGGTCGAGATCGACATCCGAGGCCGCCGAGCCCCCCTGACCCTGACCAAACCCCCCTTCGTAACCCCCTCAGTGAAGTAACCCCCACCCCCACCTCTGCCCTGGCCCTGCCCTGGACCTGGCCCTGGTTGATCATGAAGTTATTGCCACGACACGCCGACGGCGGTGGCAATAACTTCATGATCAACGCGGGGTGGGGGTGGGGGTGGGGGTGGGTGGGACCGCGGGAGGTTAGCGGGAGGGGGTTGGGGGTTCGCCTGAGTCCAGGACTGCTTGGGTCCAGCCGCCTTCTATGACGCCTGTGGCGTCCAGGACGGCCCAGTCGACCACGTCGGACGTCTCCACGACCACTGGGGCGCCGATGCGGACGCTCTGGTCGGTGTTGGCGTCGCTGGCGCTCACGCCGACGATGCGTTCCGGGGTCTCCCACGAGGTGACGCCCGCCCAGACGTACTCCGGGCCGTCGTCTCCGGGCAGGCCGTACTTCACCACCAGTTGCGACTCGGTGGGGAACTGGCCGGCGACGAACCGGGCCCGCGCGTCAGCCAACGCGCCCCGGGCGGTGGCGACCGCACGGCTCATCGCGTCACCGGAGCGGGCGTAGCGCACGTCCGGCTGGATCCCGGAGAACAGGGTCGCGCAGGCGGCGGCGTAGTAGCGCCCGTCCGGGCCGGGGTGCCCGGCCGGCGGGCGCAGGCTGAGGAACGAGTCGGCCTCCGGGTCGGTCGCCGGGTCCAGTTCGAGGCGCAGCAGCACCGGGGCGGTGGCGCCGTGCTGCTCCGGGTTGCCGTACGCCACAGCGATGTCGTGCCCGGTGACAGTGGCCAGCACCGGCAACTGCACGAACGCCGGCACCTCCTCGCCGGTGAGCCCGTCGGTCCAGTCCCGCAGGAGTCGGCGGGCCGCCCCGGTCATCACCGCACCCCAGGCGCGGGTGAGGTGGTCGGGCACCCCCTGGGTCTGCAACTCCAGCAGACCGAAGCGGCGCAGCCCCTTCGTGGTGAACCACAGGCCCTCGGTGTCCGAGGAGTACGGCACCAGCACCCAGTCGACAAGCCGGATCCGGCCGTTCTCGTCGGGGAGCGAGCGCAGCGCGGTCGCCGGGTCGAGGAACTGGAGGCCGAAGACGTCCACGACGTCGCTGTCGACGGATTCCGCCACGGCGGCCGCGACCGCCCGGGCGGCCCACTCGTGCGCGGGTGGCCAACCGGGCCGGTACTCGGCCTGTACGACCACCAGGTGCGTCGCCGCTGCCAGCCGGTCCAGTTGCTCCTTCGTGGCACCGAACGCGGTGAGCAGGTCCGGTGGCAGCTCGGGGAACTCGGCGATCGGCCGGGTGTCGACGCTCATCAGCGGGCTGTCGAGCATCTGCCGGGCCAGCCCGTGCACCGGCTCGGCCAGCCGGCCGGTCAGGGCCGCCACCGCGGTCTTCGCACTGACCTTCGGTAGCCCCGCCATCGGCACCAGGTAGGTCGCGCTGAGCGACTCCGGCACCGGAACGGGCAGGAAGTCGTCCGTGATGAGCATTGTGGGTTCCCCCGGTGGCCGCGCCGGTGTTGTCGAGCCGAACGCTACCCGGCCCGCCGGGCCCGGTTCAGCCGGACAGCACCAGACCCAGGTAGACCAGCGTGGTGACCACCTCGACGGTCGCGCCGAGGACGTCGCCGGTGATCCCGCCGAGGCGGCGTACCACGTGGTTGAGCAGCGGTAGCGCGACGGCGATCGCGGCGACGACGGTCAGCGGCCCCTGCCATGGGCGGCCCGGCACCGCGGGCACCGCCAGCAGCACGACGGCGATCGCGCCGGCGGCCACTGCCACCGGGCCGACAGTGCCGGCGACCAGCGCGCCCAGCCCGTCGGGTCGGGCCGCCGGCACGCCCCGCCGGCAGGCAACGGTGACACCGAGCCGCCCGGCCGCGGTCGCCGCGACCACCGCCGCGAGGCACGCCGGCCAGGACCGACCGGCGAGGTCGGCGAGCGCCGCCGCCTGCACCAGGAGTACGACCACCAGGGCGACCACCCCGAACGGGCCGACGTCCGGCTTCTTCATGATCTCCAGGGCGGCCTCGCCCCGCCGGTACGAGCCGAGCGCGTCCACTGTGTCGGCCAGCCCGTCCAGGTGCAGCCCTCGGCTGAGCAGCGCGCCGACGCCGACTGTCACGCCGGCCGCCACCAGCGGTGGGGCGAGCGCCCCGACCAGCAGCAGCACACCGGCCAGTAGGGCGCCGAGCAGCGCGCCGACCACCGGGGCGAGGGCCATCGCCGTGCCGGCGACCGGGCGGTCGATGCGCCCGGCCCGCACCGGCAGCGTGGTGAACGTGGTGACCGCGAGCCGGGCCCCGGCGAGCAGCCGTGGCTCAGCCGGCACGCCAGCTCGACGCCGGCTGCTCGTCCGCCCCGGTGCTGGCCGGTCCTGGTCCGGCCGGCTCCGGCTCGGCGAAGTCGGGCTCGGTCGGGTCGGGCTCGGTGAGATCCGGGTCGGCGTAGCTCGGGTCGGTGGACTCCGGCTCGTCGGCGGCCGGGTCGGTGTCGTCGGTGCCGGTCAGCGACGGGTGCACCGGAAGCGCGGCGGACAACGCCAGCACCGAGCGCAGCAGCGGCAGCGCGACCAGCGCGTTCGCGCCCTCGCCGAGATCCATCCGCAGGTCGAGCAGCGGGGTGAGACCCAGCACGTCGGCGGCGAGCCGCACGGCAGGGTGCCCGCCGTGGTCGGCCAGCAGACACCAGTGCCGGGCCTGCCCGGCCAGGTCGCGGCTCACCATGCCGGCGGCCAACCCGACCGGCCCGTCGAGCAGCACCGGCACCCGGCGGGCGGTGGCGCCGAGCAGCACGCCCGTGGCCACCGCCACGTCGCCGCCGCCCAGCTCGGCCAGGATGTCCTTGGCGCCGCGCGACGAGCGCCGGGTGCGGTGCAGCGCGTCGCGCACCGCCGCGCAGCGGATCATCCACGCCGCGTCGTCGATCTCGCCGGAGTCGGTGATCACCCGGCCCAGCACGGCGGGTGGCTCCGCGCCCGCGGTCGCCGCGAGCACCGCCGCGGCCGCCGCCTCGGTGCCGGCGCCGCACGCACCGAGCACCAGCAGTTGTACGCCCGCGTCGGCGGCCTGCTCGGCCAGCCGCCAGCCGTAGCGCAGCGCGGACTCCACCTGTTCCGGCGCGAGAGCCGGCTGGTCTTCGATCGGCGCGGAGGCCGGAGTGTCCACCACCTGGAGACTCGCGCCGCTCTCGGCGGCCAGCCGCGCCAATGCGCCCTGACCGGCGCGGGCCTGCGCGGCGCGGCGCGCCGACTCACCGGCGACGGTGCCGGCCGCCGCCCCGCCGGCGTGGTCGCCGTGCAGCAGCAGCACCCGCACCGAGCCCCAGGCGACAGGGGTCGAGGTGCCCTGGGTGGCGGCGGCGAAGCCCACCACCCGGTCCAGCACGCCCAACCCGGCACCCGGTACGTCCAGCGTGGCCAGCCGGTCGACAGCCTGCGGGCCGGCGTACTCGTCGGGCATCGGCAGTTCCATGCCGGGCTGGATGACAAGCCCGGTGGACACCATCGGCAGCGCCATGGTCGGCGCCGCCCACGGGTTGCCCGACTCCGCGGTCGGGGCGGCCGGCGGCGTGGGGGTCAGCACGTCGGGCAGCTGCACCTCAGGGGTGGGCTCGGTGTCGGCCAGGCTCGCCACGACCGGTGCGGTGGCGGCGGCCGTCGGCGCGGTCACGGTGGCGGGAGCGGACAGCTCGGTCGCGGTGGCGGCCGGCTTGAGCCAGACCGGCTGACCGGCGACGACCAGTACGACAGCGTCGCAGGCGTCGGCGACCGCGCGGTTCGCAGCGCCCAGCGCGTCGGTGAACGCCCGGCCCAGCGGGGTGGTCGGCACCAGCGACAGCCCCACCTCGGGGCTCACCAGCACCACCCGGGCAGCACACCCGCGGATCGCCTCGGCCAGCTCGGCGATGGTCGCCACGTCGTCGGCGGGCTGGTGGTCCGGGTCGAGCAGCACCGTCACCCAGCCGCCCAGGTCGTCGACGAGCAGCATCTCGTTCGGCTCGGCGGACTCGAGCACGTCGGCCAGCCGACGCGGGTCCTCGGTGGTCTCCTCGGTGGTCCAGCTGCCGGGCCGCCGGGCGCGGTGCGCCGCCAGCCTGGTCGCCCACTCGGTGTCCTCCGGGTCGCCCTCGGGCGCGGTGGCGACGTAGCGGACCACCGGCGCGTCGGTGACCAGGGACTCGGCGAACTCGGACTTGCCGGACCGGATACCGCCGAGCACCAGGACCGTGTTCCACCCGTCTACGGACATGCCCGTACCTTAGTTCTCCCGCCTTGGACCCGGGCACCTCGCCCCAGCCCAACCGAAGATCGAAAGTTCGTCCTGCGTCCGTCGCGGGCCGATGTTCCCAACCGTCGGCGCGGCACCGAGCTACGCGCACCTCAGACCGTCCGTACCCGGGTGCGCCTGGGGTGAGGTTGGGCGTGCGGATTCCGCGTCGAGAGAGTTGGTCGGGGAACCCCTTCCACGACCACGACTCCGGCGCGCTGGACGTAGACCTCGCGCTTGTCGGTGGCGTTGCCCTTCGGGCCGAGGACGTAGCCCGTCAACCAGATCCAGTCGTTGTACGGGTCGGGCTCCCCGACAGCCACGAGTCGAAGCCGCAGCACCCGGTTCCCGGTGAACTGCACCGAGCACGCCAACCCGATGCGGACGATGTCGCCGGGGTGGAGCGTGGTCACGGCACCCACCCGAGGAAGCGGCGGCGGAGCCCGTCTGGCTGAGCCCAACTCAGGTCCTGCTCGGCGGAGACCAGATAGGTGCCCATGTAGACGGCCAGCGTGAACGAGGCGTCGGCGTACTCGCCCAACAGTTCTTCCCGGCGGGTGACGCAGGGCCACGGCTTGCCACACGTCTCGCAGAGCCACAGGGGCAGGACCGGTCCGTGCCGCGTCATCGGCGTTCACCCGGCCGGTGCCCCCGGTTGATCGGGATGCGGTGGCGGGATCGGCAGGGAAGCTCCGCGCCGCAGCGGCAGACGTTCCGCCACCGGATCCACGACCAGACCGGCCGGTGGCGGCGCGCCAGCGTCAATGCCGCTGAGAGGAGGTAGTCGTCGAACCAAACTCTCCGCACTCGAACTCCTACGGTCGGTCGCTCATCCGCAACCAACCGTAGTTGTGTACGTCTGTGTACGTCTATAGACGTACCGAAAGACTAGACGTCTATGAACGTCTCCTATGTTTGCGTCCATGATCGACCCGCTGTCTCCGACGCCGATTTACGTCCAACTCGCAGACGTGATCGCCAAACGGATCGAGGACGGAGAGCTGCCTCCCCGGCGGCCGATCCCGAGTGAGTCGACGCTCCAGCAGGAGTACGGCGTGGCGCGTGGAACGGTCCGGGCGGCGGTGCGCCTGCTCCGGGAGCGCGGACTGGTGATGACCGTTCCCCAGCGCGGCACCTACGTCAGCGACAAGTAGGCAGGCGGACAACCCCTCGATGCCGCGCCTGCGGGCCCGGGTGCCTACCGGTGCTCAGTCGCAGTGTTCGAACCCGCTGCCGTAGCTGACCCCGCCGGTGGAGCCGCCCCACTTGACGCACGTCCCGGCGGCGACCGCCTTCACCGGTCCGGCGTAGTAGTCGAAGGACCCGCTGTCGGTGCTGCGTGCCCGCCCCTGCACCTCCAGGTACGCCGAGGCGGCCGACTTCGCGCCCACCGCGCTGTCCTTGAGGGTGACCACGCAGTTGGTGCCGGTGCCCGAGTGGTAGAGCAGGAAGACCCGACCCCTGCGCTGCCCGTCCCCGCCGGTCAGCGTCGCCGAGTCGATCACCTGGTAGCCGCTGCCGCACGCCTGCGCGGCCGTGTACGGGTTGGGCCGGCTCGACGGCTTGCCGCTGGACGTCGGTCGGCTGCTGGCCGTACCGGTGGGCGCGTTTCCCGCTCCCGGGGTCTCGGCCGGTCCGCCGCTGGCGGGCGCGTCGGCGGGGGATCCGGTCGGGTCGGCCGGCGCGGTGCGGGTGGCGCCCGGCGTGCCGCTGGGTCGCGGCCCGGTGGTGGTCGCGTCGCCGGCCGGCAGCGGGGCGTCGGTCGCTACCGCTGACTCCCCGGCCAGTGCGGGTGGTGGGTCCGCCGCACCCGGGTTCGCCTCGGGTCGCAGCGCCAGCACGGCCGCCGCGACGATCACCGCGACGAGGACGGCCGCGCCGGCCCCGAGCAACAGCGGCAGACGTCGGCCGCCCGGCCCGGCCGGGAGCGCGTCCTCCCGGGTGGGCTTCGGTTCGGTCGTCGGTTCGCCCGCGACGCGCGCCGGTGGCGGGGCGGCGGCGAGCCCCGCCGACACCGGCCCGGCGGGTGAGGCGGGAACCGGCCCGGCGGGGGCCGGGACCCCAGGCGTGGCGGGGGCCGAGGCACGCGGGGTGGGAGCGGCCAGCGCCCACGGTGGGCGGGCCGAGACCGGAATGCTGGCCAGTGTCGCGTCCCGGGCATCGGCGGCGGCAGCGGCCAGCTCAGCGGCGCTGCCGAACCGGTCCTCCGGACGCTTGGCCAGCGCGCGGGACACCACGGCGGCAACCGCCGGTGGGGTGTCCGCCGGCAGCGCCGCCGGGTCCTCCTGGGCGTGCCGCAATGCCACCGCGAGGGGGTTGTCACCGTGGAAGGGCGGCTGCCCGGCAAGACAGAAGTACGCGACCGCGCCGAGCGCGTAGATGTCGGTGGCGGCCGAGACGGGCTGCCCGGTGGCCTGCTCGGGAGACATGTACGAGGCGGTGCCGAGCACCATGTTCGCGGCGGTGAGCCCGGCCATGTTGCGGGACCGGGCGATGCCGAAGTCGACCAGCACCACAGTGCCGTCGCCCTTGACCAGCAGGTTGCCCGGCTTCACGTCGCGGTGCACGATGCCGGCGAGGTGGGCGGTGTGCAGCGCGTCGGCGGCCTGGGCCAGCACCGACATCGTGGTGGCCGGATCCAGCCGCCCCACCGTGCGCACCCGGGCGGACAACGGCTCGCCCTCGACGTACTCCATCACCAGGTAGTCGACCTGGCTGCCGTCGTCGAGCGCCGCCTGCCCCACGTCGTGCACCGGCACCACGCCGGGGTGCCGCAGCGCGGCCAGCATCCGCGCCTCGGCCCGGAACCGGGCGGTGAACTCCGGATCGGCGACCAGCGACGGCAGCAGCACCTTCACCGCGACCTCGCGTTCCAGCAGCACGTCAGTGCCGCGCCAGACCGCGCCCATCCCACCCGTCGCCACCCGCTCGCCCAGCCGGTACCGGTCGCCGAGCAGCACTCCCCGTGTCAGCACCGAGCCACCGTACCGGCCGCCGTCGATCGGATTGATCCACCCCGTGGGTCCCGCCGGGGCGAGCGAGCGGCCGTTGCGCGTCGGGCCGACTACGCTGGCGAGGGTTCGTCCCACGGGGACTTCAGCGGCGAGGGGAGACGCGGCATGGCGTGGAGCTGGCGGTACGAGGGCACGGACGGCCAGACGGTCGAGGGACCGGCGGAGTCGTTCGGCAGCCAGGCCGACGCCGAATCCTGGATCGGTCAGACCTGGCGGGAGCTCGCGGCGTCCGGCGTCACCTCGGTCGCGCTCGTGGAGGACGACCGGGTGGAGTACCGGATGAGCCTGCTGCCCACGGCCGAGTGATGGCCTACGACCGCCCGGGCGGTGACGGGCTGGTCCTCGGCGTACCCAAGGCGGCGTTCCGGCCCAGCCCGGTCTTCCTCGGCCTGGTCGCGCTCTTCGCGGTCAGCGGGGTGCTGACCTGGAACGGGTACGGCAGCGTCCGGTTCAACGTGTTCCTCTTCGTGGTGTCCGGCTGGCTGGTGTCGCTCTGCCTGCACGAGTACGCCCACGCGGTGGTTGCCTACCGGGCCGGCGACCGGGACATCGCCCATCGTGGCTACCTGACGCTCAACCCGTTGAAGTACACCCACCCGTTGCTGTCGATAGTGCTGCCGGTGGTGGTGGTGCTGCTCGGTGGCATCGGCCTGCCGGGTGGCGCGGTCTGGGTGGACCGGCACGCCATCCCGGGTCGACTGCGGCACACCCTGGTCAGCCTCGCCGGCCCGGCGACAAACGTGCTGTTCACGCTGGTGCTGGTGGCGGCGGTGCGGCTCGGCACCCAGTCGGATGGTCCGGTGGAGTTCTGGGCCGGGGTGGCGTTGCTCGCCTTCCTCCAGCTCACCGCCAGTGTGCTGAACCTGCTGCCGGTACCCGGCCTGGACGGCGGCAACATGATCCAGCCGTGGCTCAACCCGCAGTGGCGCAAGATGTACGACCTGTTCGCGCCGTACGGCTTCATCCTGCTCTTCGCGCTGCTGTGGAACCCGCGCATCGGCGGCTGGTTCTTCGACGCGGTCTTCGCGGTCGGTGACCTGCTCGGTCTGCCGTCGTGGCTCTACGCCACCGGCCTGGAGCTGATCCGCTTCTGGCGGGGCTGATCGGGCGGGGCTGATTGCTGACCCGGCCCGGTCGGCGCGAGGGTTTCGCGCCGGCCGGGCCGGAACGGCGTCAGGGACGCTGCGCGGGGGACTCGGTCTTCGCCGGGTCCCGCTCGACGATCGGGCCGACGATGTCGTCGATCGCCTTGAGCAGGTCGGCGTCGAGCTTCACCCCGGCCGCCTTCACGTTGTCGTGCACCTGCTCGGGGCGGGACGCGCCGATGATCGCCGACGAGACGTTCGGGTTCTGCAGCACCCACGCCACGGCGAGCTGGGCCATGCTGAGCCCGGCCTGCTCGGCGAGGGGCTTGAGCTGCTGGACCCGGGTCAGCACGTCGTCGTTCATGAACCGGGAGATGAAGCCCGCACCCGACTTCTCGTCGGTGGCGCGGGAACCGGCCGGTGGCGGCTGGCCCGGCCGGTACTTGCCGGAGAGCACGCCCTGCGCCATCGGTGACCAGACGATCTGCCCGATGCCCAGCTCCTCGCTGGCCGGCACGACCTCGGTCTCGATGACCCGCCAGAGCAGCGAGTACTGCGGCTGGTTGGAGACCAGCGGGATGTGCAGCTCCCGGGCGAGCGGGTGGGCGGCGCGCAGCTGGGCGGCGGTCCACTCGGAGACGCCGATGTAGTGCGCCTTGCCGGAGTGGACGACGTCGGCGAACGCCTCCATCGTCTCTTCCAGCGGGGTGCTGCTGTCGTAGCGGTGGGCCTGATAGAGGTCCACGTAGTCGGTGCGCAGTCGGCGCAGCGAGCCGTTGATCGACTCCATGATGTGCTTGCGGGACAGGCCACGGTCGTTGCGGCCGGGCCCGGTCGGCCAGTAGACCTTGGTGAAGATCTCCAGGCCCTCACGGCGCTCGTTCTGCAACGCCCGGCCGAGCACGTCCTCGGCCCGGGTGCCGGCGTACACGTCGGCGGTGTCGAAGGTCGTGATCCCCGCGTCGAGAGCGGCGCGGACGCAGGCGAACGCCGCGTCCTCCTCGACCTGCGAACCGTGGGTGATCCAGTTGCCGTACGAGATCTCGCTGACCATCAGGCCGGAACGGCCCAGGTGTCGGAATTCCATGTACCGACAGTAGCTCCAGTGGATCACCAGTGGCGACCGGTGCCTCAGAGCACCGGATTGGCGTCGGTGAGTAGCCGGTCGATCTCCTCCATCACCTCGGCGCGATCGCGATGCACCGGGTCGATGAGCGGCACGCCGCGCCGGTCCAGCGCGCCCCACCGCCCGTTGTCGCTCTCGACCAGGAACGCCACCGGGTGGATGACCAGCATCGGGTGCGCCGGCGGGACCAGCACCGTGCCGGTGCGGTCCACCACGCCCCGCCGACCCGCCACGTCGACCACGGCGAGCCCCTCGTCGGTGAATCCGTCGATCTGCTGGCCGTCGGCCAACTCGGTGACGAAGCCGTGGTAGCGGGTGGGCACGATGACCCGACCGGTCCGGTCGACAGCCCCCCACCCCTCGCGCCGCACCGCTGCCAGCCCACGACGGAACGGTCGTACCTCGGCGAAGTTGGGCGCGACCTGCACCGCCCCGGTCGCGTCGATCGCCGTCCAACCACCGTCGCCGACCACCCAGGCCAGGCCGTCGCTGAACGGCTGCGCGGCCCGGAAGGACGGCGGGATCACCGTCGTACCGAGCAGGTTGATCAGCGACCAGCGGTCGGTGTCCGGCCGGCGGACCCAGGCCAACCCGTCGTGGAAGGGCTGCGCCTCGGCGTACCGGGCGGGGACGACAACGTCGCCGTCCTGGCTGGTGTAACCCCACAGCGGCCCGTCCTGGTCCGGCAACGGGGGTCGGTCCCGGTCGAGCACCTCGTCCCGACCCCGGGGGTACGCCCCGAAGCCATCCGCCTCGGCCCGGACGGTGACCGCGTCGAGGGCTATCCGGACCCGGTCCAGCAGTTCGGCGTCGCCCGCGCCGCGCAGGTCGAGCGCCTTCTCGAAATGCTCGCAGGCCTCCATGAGCCGCCCCTGGTCGTAACACGACCGCCCGGCGTGCTCGTGCAGCGCGGCCCGTAGCCGGTCGGGCAACTCGACCGAGTTGGCCTGGGCGAAGAGCTGATCGGCCTCGGCGAAATCGCCGCGCCAGCGCAGCACGTGGGCCAGCCGGGCCTGGGCCAGCGCGGTCCGGCGCAGCTCGCCGGTGGCTTCGGCGTAGGTGAGGGCGAGCCGACCGTCGGCCAGCGCGTCGTCCAGGTCGCCGAGAATCCGCGAGGCCACCGCCCGCAGGCTGAGCAGCCGGGCCCGGGCCCGGTTGTCGACCGCCGAGCCCAACTTCTCGGTCAGCCGCCGCCGGATCGCCCGCAGGTCGTCCGGCTCCGTCAACTCCTCGCGCAGGGTGACCGGGTCCAACCGCCACCGGTACGCGGCCAGCACCTGCTCCGGGTCGCCCGGGTCGGCCAGCGACGGGCGGGTCACCACCGGCGGCGCTTCGCTGGATGGCGCCTCGTCGGATGGCGCTTCGCCGGATGGCGCGGACGCCTGCTCGTTCTCCCCGTCCGAGCCGTTCCTCGGGCCGGGTACGGCCGAGGAGGGTGGCCCGGACGTCGGCACCACCGACGCCGGCGGACCGGATACGGGCACCGCGGCCGGCGGTGGTGTCGAGGCCGGTGGCACCGTCATGGGCGTGGCGGCTGGCGGCGCGGAGACGGGCGCTGCTGCGGCCGCTGGCGGTGCGGAGACCGGTGCTGCGGAGTGCGGCTGGGCTGCGGCGGGTGGCGCGGACACCGGTGCTGCGGTCGGCGCTGGCGGCGCGGAGACGGGCGCTGCGGAGTGCGGCTGGGCTGCGGCGGGTGGCGCGGACACCGGTGCTGCGGTCGGCGCGGGTGGTGCGGAGGTGGGCGCTGCGGAGTGCGGCTGCGCTGCGGCGGGTGGCGCGGACACCGGTGCTGCGGCCGGCGCTGGTGGCGCGGAGACGGGCGCGCTGGGGAGGGGTGGCGCGGAGACGGGGGCTGCGGCGGGTGATGGTGGCGCGGGAATGGGCGCTGCCGCGGACGCCGGTGGCGCGGACACGGGTGCCGCGGGCGGGGCCGATACCGGCGATGCCGGAGGAGCGGAGACGGGCGTGACCGAGGCGGGCGGTGCGGAGACCGGTGGTGCCGAGATGGGCGGGCTCGTGTCGTCCACGGCCGTGACGGGCAGCGTCGCGTCGTCCCGCCACTCGTCGATTCGCGAGCCGTCCGCCGGGCTCGCGTTCGGATCGTCGATCGCTTCCGTCGGCTCGTCGGGTGCTGCGAGTTCGTCCGTCGGGTCGTGCTCGACCGGATCGGTGTCCTTGCTGGGCGAAGCGGTGAAGGACTGCCGGTCGACCTCGGCTTCGACGTCGGCTTCGGTCCGCTGGTGGGGCATCGCGACGACAGGTGCGCCGGGAACGGGCTGGTCGCCGTCCACCGTTCCCCTGTCGAAACCGGGCCGCGGCTCGTCGTCACTGTCGGCCGCCCCGAGTCGACGGTCGTCGGAGACCGGGTGGGCGGGCGGCGCGGAGACCGGGTCGAATGCGTCGTCTGATGTCGACCCGCCGGCGTGCTCGTCGGCCACGTCGAGGTGGGTGTCGGCTGCCGGCGTCGACGTCTGCGCGACCGGTGTCGCGGAGAGGTCGGGGTCGCTGGCCGTCGACTCGTCGTCGACCGGGTCGAACGACCGCCGGTCCGTGGCCGGCTCGGCCTGGTCGGATTCGGCGGGCTGAGCGGGGCTGAACCACGCTTCCGGTCCGCGGGTACCCGGGACGCCGTCCGGCTCGCGAACGGGGGCCACCGGCTCTTCGGAGGGCGGCGGGGGCACGTAGCGGCGCGGCGTACCGGGGGCCGGCGGAAGCACCGGCGCGACCTCCGCCGCCGGTGGCTGCGGGTCGGCCGGAGCCGGGGCTGCCGGGGTTGGGTCGGATCGGGTCGTCGGTGGCTGCGGTGCCTGCCAGGTGGGTGGCGGGGCCGCCGATGGGCGGACGTCCGCCGTGGGTGCCAGTCGCTCCGGCGAGTACTGACGCTGCTGCGCGGCCGGTCGATCCGGCACGACTCGGCGATCGGCGGGGTGCGGCCGCTCGGCCGCGGGCGGGCGGTCCGGGGAGGACGGGCGGCGGTCGGTCGGTGGAGTGCCGGCCAACGGGTCGCCGATCCGACGGCGGTCCGGGCCCGGCTCCTCGCCGCGCCGCTGGTCCGCTGGACGGTCTCTGGTGTCCGGGCCTGGATAGCGCGGCGGCGGGGCGGTATGCGCCCCGGATGCTGGTGGCGGTTCGGCCAGCGGCTGGCGTCCCGATGCTGGCGGGGCGTCCGGGCGCTCGTCGGCGCCGGGTGGGTCCACCGGCGCGGGCAGGTATTCCAACCGCAGACGCGCGGCGGGTGGCCCCGAGACGGGCCGATCGGAGGCGGGAGAGACCGGGGCTGCCGACACCGGTCGGTCCCAGCCGCGCGCGGCTGGGGAGTCGGGTGCTGGGGACACCGGTCGTTCCGGGGTGGCCGGGGCGGCTGACACCGGTCGGTCCCAGGCGGGGGAGACGGGTGCTGGGGACACCGGTCGTTCCGGGGTGGCCGGGGCGCCTGACACCGGTCGGTCCCAGGCGGGGGAGACGGGTGCTGGCGACACCGGTCGCTCCGGGGAGACCGGCATGGCGCGGCCGGAGGCGGGCGGCGCCGTCGCGGCCGGGCGTACCTGTCGCTCGTCCTGCCGTGCCGGAGTGGCCGCCGGGCGCTCCTCGGGCTGGGACGGCGTGGCCGGCGGCCGGTCGGGTCGGGCGGCCGGCCGCGACGGCATGCCCGGGTCGGGGCTGCGGTGTGGGTCGGCGCTGCGGTACGGCTCCGCGGTGCGGTGCGGCTCGGGGCTGCGGTGTGGGTCGGTGCTGCGGTGTGGGTCAGGGCTGCGGTGTGGGTCAGGGCTGCGGTGCGGGTCCGCGGTGCGGTGCGGGTCGGTGCGGTGGCCGGGCTCCCGGGTGCGGTCCGAGGTGCGGTCCTGGCGCACCGGACCCGGCGCTGGCCAGGGCAGACTGCCGTCCGACCGTTGGCCCGGCTGTGGCCGGGGCTCGCGGTACGCGTCCTCACGAGACGCGTCCTCGCGGTAGGCGTTGTCGCGGTACCCGTCCGGGCGGGCCTGCTCCCGGGGTCGCCGGTCCGGGTACGCCTCGGCGCGGGCCGCCGCCTCACGGGGCTGCTGCCGGTGCGGGTCGGTGTCGGGCCGCCGCCGGTCGTCGTCGAGGCGCGGCTGGTCGGGCAGGTCCGGCTCGGGGCGACGCCGTCGTCCACCGTTGGGTGAGGGCGCCGCGCCGATTCCATCGTCCGGGCGGTAGCGCGGCTCTGGGCGGCGCAGGTCGTCGGCGGCCCGGTCCGGGTACCCGTCGGCGCGGTATCGCGTGCGGTCGTCCACCGGTGCCCACGGGTCGGCCGCCTCGGCGGTCCGCCCGTCGTGGTCGCGGGTTGGTCGGACGCCGTACCCGTCGCCCGGGTGCCGCTCGTAACCGGCGGCTGTTCGCTCGGGTGTTCCGCGCCGACGTGGTGTGTCGTCCGGCTCGGGCACCCAGCCGGGTTCGGGCCGGGGCGCGGGGGAGACTGGCGGAGAGCCCCGGTAACCCCGATCCCGCTCGGTGGGCTCCTGCCGGGGGCGGCGGCTGTCGTACCGCTCGGTGGTGGGCTGGTCCCGGTGCCAGGCGGCTTCCCGCGCGGGCCCCCGCTCGTCGGCGGGGCGTCGGTCGGACCAGGCGGTACGTCGGTCCGACTCGGGCGAGCGGCGGTCGTCGCGGCGGGGTGGCTCGGGCAGCGGACGACGGTACGGCTCATGGTCGTAGTGGCGGGAGTCAGCGCTGTCGGGCCGGCCGTAGGCGGACGGGTCCGCCGAGCGCTCGTCGCTGCCGAGTCGGCCGTAGGCCGATGCCCCGCCCGGCTCGTCGTCCACCCAGGAACGGCCGTGCGGTGTCTGTTCCGCCGGTGGTTCGTCGGACCAGGACCGGCCGAGGTAGGTGCCGTCCGGGCGGGTGGGCGCCAGCGGCGGCACCTCGGCGCGACCGGACACCGTCGCGCGGCCGCGCGGTGGCGGCTGGTGCGGCATGCCGATGTCGCCGGCGTAACGCTGGCCGGGGAACTGGGGGTGCCACTCGGCGGTCGGCTCGCCCACCCAGGACGGTTCGTTCGGGTCTGACCACCGGTCGGTGTAGCGGCCGTTCATCCGCCGAACCCGTCGCCACACCCGGCCGCTGGGCCGATTCTCGCCGGGGGTGAGGTGTCCGCAGCCGCC
Source organism: Micromonospora sp. NPDC048947 (assembly GCF_040649495.1). Lineage (NCBI taxonomy): Bacteria > Bacillati > Actinomycetota > Actinomycetes > Micromonosporales > Micromonosporaceae > Micromonospora > Micromonospora sp. NPDC048947. The sequence goes on along the minus strand of NZ_JBEZFO010000008.1, from coordinate 234,281 downwards.
GTCGGGTGACCGCTGGGCGTCCGGTCGCCGCCTGCCACGCCCCGGTGGCCGGCTCGCGTCCGCTCGCTCACGCGTTGTCACCTCGTTGCAAATTGTCGCGCTGGGGCCGCACGTGCCGGTCAGATCGCCGCTCCGGCAGGCCGTAGCTGCGGATGGAGGGTAACGGCGTCGGCTCGCTCACCGCCACTGTGGTGCCGCCCACCGGCGCAAACGTTATCCCATTGGTTTCGGACATTTGGTCCTATAAGCGAATCTGGCCTCCGACCCTATCGCACTCGAAGACCGCCCGGCTGCGGCGGGATCGCCGTCCTCGTTCAGGGGTGCTCCATGATGAGGACGGCGAACGTACCGGGAGCGAGCGCCTCGTAACGGTGCGGGGCGTCGCCGGGGAACGTGGCGTAGTCGCCCGGTTCGAGTTCGACAGGTGCCCCCTCGGGCCCCACCCGCAGCCGGCCGGCAGCGACCACCACGTGCTCGATACTGCGCGGGGTGTGTCCGTGCCCGGCTCGGACCGCGCCGGGCTCAAGCGTGATCAGGTAGACGTCCCGGCGCAGGTGCGCCGCACCCGCGCTGAGCAGCGTTCCGCTGAAGTCGGCCTGCTCCGAGCGGACGTGCGGCCCGTCCCCGGCCCGGATGACCCGTACGCCGTCGTCGACGGGCTCCACCAGCCGGCTGAACGGCACACCGAGTGCGACGCCCAGCGCCCAGAGCGTCTCCACACTCGGGTTTCCGGTGCCCGACTCCAGTTGGGAGAGGGTGGACTTGGCCACCCCCGCTCGGCGGGCCAGCTCGGTCAGCGAGATACCGACCCGTTCCCGCTCCCGGCGCAGGGCGGCGGCGATGGTGGCCAGAGGGGCAGTCGGTTCCGAAGGCATGCCTTCGCTCCATTGGTCACACGTTCGGTCTCTCGAACAACGACCCGTTCAGCATGATGAACGCACGACAAGATCCGCGCAGTTACGGCAAAACTGCTGCCCCGCAGATGTCTGAGGCAGCAGTTTCGCCGTTGTTGCGCGGATCCTGGAGGGCGTGGGGGCCCGGGGTCAGACCTTGTCGCCCAGCTTGACCTGGGGCGCCGGAGCGCGCATCCGCCGGAAGGTGATCGACCGCATGACCGCGTAGAGGAAGAGCGAGCCCATCCGCTGGTCGGTCTTCGGGAAGCGCTCCCGGACCAGCTTGCTGATCTTGCGGCAGATCAGCACCGAGTCGACGACCACACCCAGCGCCAGCGCGCCCCAGAGCACGTTGGAGATCAGTCGGACCAACGGCGGCATTGCCGCGTTCGACCCGACCAGCACGATCAGCGCGCCGCCGAAGAACCAGGTGCCGACGGTACGCCGGGAGTCGACCACGTTGCGGGCCAGCAGCCGCTCCGGGCCACGGTCGCGGGGGCCACCCTCACGGCGGAACTCCGACGCCGCCTCGGCGCGCAGCTGACGGCGACGCTCCCGCTCCTCCTCCTTGGTGAGGGGACGGGTGGGGCCGGCCGGGCGACGGCCGACGGTCGGCCGCTTGGGCGTCTCCCGACCCTTGGCCGGGGTGTAACCCCGGGAACGCTCAGCGGTCTCCTCGGGGGTCACCGAGGTGACGGCCTCGTCGACGAGGTCGGTGGACTTGCGGCGAAAGAGCGACGGCACGCGGCAAGGGTAGCCAACGGTCCGCGCCCGCTGCACATCGCGGTACAGCGACCGACGGCTCCAGGTCGCAGCGCGACCTGGAGCCGTCGTAGCCGAACGATGGGTGAGCGAGGTTACGGACGCTCGGCGTGCGCGCCCAGGTCGGCGAGTTTCGCCTCGAAGTCCTCGTAGCCCCGGTTGATCAGGTCCACGCCGTACACCCGGGAGGTGCCCTCGGCCGCGAGCGCCGCGATCAGGTGGCTGAACCCGGCCCGCAGGTCCGGGATGACCAGGTCGGCGGCGTGCAGCTTGCTCGGCCCGGCGATCACCGCGGAGTGCTTGAAGTTGCGCCGGCCGAAGCGGCACGGGGTGCCGCCGAGGCAGTCCCGGTAGACCTGGATGTTGGCGCCCATCGAGTTGAGGGCCTCGGTGTAGCCCAGCCGCTGCTCGTAGACCGTCTCGTGGACGATCGACAGGCCGCGGGCCTGGGTCAGCGCCACGACCAGTGGCTGCTGCCAGTCGGTCATGAAGCCGGGGTGCACGTCGGTCTCCAACGCCACAGCGTTCAGCTCGCCACCCGGGTGCCAGAAGCGGATGCCGCCCTCCTGACCGGGGTCGCCCAGCTTCGGCGCGCGGGCGTCGGTGACCTCGTACTCGCCGCCGACCGAGCGGAAGATGTTCAGGAAGGTCATCATGTCGGCCTGCTGCGCGCCCAGCACCTCGACGTGACCACGGGTGGCCAGGGCGGCGGCCGCCCAGCTCGCCGCCTCGATCCGGTCCGGGATCGGCCGGTGGGTGTAGCCGTGCAGCTTGGGCACGCCCTGAATCTCGATCACCCGGTCGGTGTGGACCTTGATGATCGCGCCCATCTTCTGCAGGATGCAGATCAGGTCGATGATCTCCGGCTCCACCGCTGCGTTGCGCAGCTCGGTGACGCCCTCGGCCATCACGGCGGTCAGTAGCACCTGCTCGGTGGCGCCGACGCTCGGGTACGGCAGGGCGAACTTCGTGCCGTGCAGCCCGTTCGGCGCGGACAGGTGCAACCCCTCGGGCCGCTTCTCGACCGTGGCGCCGAACTCGCGCAGCGCCTGGAGGTGGAAGTCGATCGGGCGCGGGCCGATGTGACAGCCGCCCAGATCCGGGATGAACGCGTGCCCGAGGCGGTGCAGCAGCGGGCCGCAGAACAGGATCGGGATCCGGCTGGAACCGGCGTGCACGTTGATCTGGTCGGTGCTGGCGCTCTCCACGTTCGCCGGGTCGAAGACGAGCTCGCCGTCCTCGGTGCCGTCGGTGACCTTGACGCCGTGCAGGCCGAGCAGACCTCGCACCACCTCGACATCACGGATCTTGGGCACGTCGAACAGTCGGCTCGGGCTGTCGCCGAGCAACGCGGCGACCATCGCCTTCGAAACCAGGTTCTTCGCGCCGCGCACGCGGATCCGCCCTTCGAGCGGAGTACCTCCGTGCACAACCAGGACGTCGTCGGTCAACGCAACCTCCAGCGCGTCGGGTGCTGCCGTGTTGATGGTGGGGCGCCTGAACGTTGTCGCTACCCCGGATGCGGCCATGTCGAAACGGCCCGCGTGTGTCGTCGCTTGGGCAGCATAGCCCTCGGTGACGAAAAAGGACTCGGTCACATCGGCGTGTGTGGCATTAATCGGTGATCCGGCACTTTTGCGTACCAAGAGCGCTACGGATCGTGATCAGGACAGCGTCGGCGGCGGAGTGTCCGCGCCGGGCAACGCGAGCATCTGATCGAGCGCCACCCGGGCGTGGTGCGCGGTGTCGGCGTCCACCGTGATCTGGTTGACCACCCGGCCCGCGACCAGCTCCTCCAGGGCCCAGACCAGGTGCGGCAGATCGATCCGGTTCATCGTCGAGCAGTAGCAGACGGCCTTGTCCAGGAACATGATCTGCTTGTCCGGGTGCGCCAGCGCGAGCCGGCGGACCAGGTTCAGCTCGGTGCCGAGCGCCCACGCCGAGCCGGCCGGAGCCGCCTCGATGGTCTTGATGATGTATTCGGTGGACCCGACGTGGTCGGAGGCCGTGACCACCTCGTGCCGGCACTCCGGGTGGACCAGGACGTTGACCCCGGGCACCCGCTCCCGCACGTCGTTGACGCTCTCCAGGGTGAACCGGCCGTGCACCGAGCAGTGCCCCCGCCACAGGATCATCTTGGCGTCGCGCAGCTGCTCCGGGGTGAGCCCGCCACCGGGCTTGTGCGGGTCGTAGAGCACGCAGTCGTCCAGCGACAGGCCCATCTCCAGCACCGCTGTGTTGCGGCCCAGGTGCTGATCCGGCAGGAAGAGCACCTTCGACCCCTGCTCGAAGGCCCAGTCCAGGGCGCGCTTGGCGTTTGACGAGGTGCAGACCACGCCGCCGTTGCGGCCCACGAAACCCTTGATGTCGGCCGAGGAGTTCATGTACGTCACCGGCACGGTGTCGCCGGCGATGCCCAGCTCGGTCAGCGTGTCCCACGCGGCCTCGACCTGGCCCAGCACCGCCATGTCCGCCATCGAGCAACCCGCCGCGAGGTCCGGCAGGATCACCCGCTGGGTGGCGGTGGTGAGGATGTCGGCGCTCTCGGCCATGAAGTGCACGCCGCAGAAGACGATGTACTCCGCGTCCGGGCGGGCCGCGGCCTCCCGGGCCAGCTTGAACGAGTCGCCGGTCACGTCGGCGAACTGGATCACCTCGTCGCGCTGGTAGTGGTGCCCCAGCACGAAGACCTTGCTGCCCAGCTTCGCCTTCGCGGCGGTGGCGCGGGCCACCAGATCCGGATCGCTGGGCGCCGGCAGGTCGCCCGGACACTCGACGCCGCGCTCGGTGTCGGGGTCGCTGCCCCGGCCGAGCAGCAGCAGAGCCGTCGCCGTGTTGGAGGGTTCCACCCAGGTCGAAGTCACGTAGCCCATGGTCCCACAGCGCGAGCGCGGCGCAGCCTCGCTCGGTGTGGGCTGCCACACTGCTCGGCATGCGCGTGCTGCTCTGCCCGGACAAGTTCGCCGGCACCCTGTCCGCACCGGAGGTGGCCGCCGCCGTCGCCGTCGGTTGGCGGACCGTCACCGACGGAGACGATCTGCTGATCCGGCCCCTCGCCGACGGCGGACCGGGCTTCGTGGAGGTGCTCGCCGAGGCCCTCGGCGGCCGGCGGGTGCCGGTGTCGACAGTCGATCCGCTGGGCCGCCCGGCGGCTGGTGAGATCCTGCTCACCGCCGACGGCTCGACCGCCTACCTGGAGAGCGCGCAGGCGTGCGGCCTGCACCTGCTCTCCGCCGCCGAGCGCGACCCGAAGACCACCACCTCGTACGGGCTGGGTCTGTTGGTGGCCGCCGCCGTGGAGGGCGGTGCCCGCACGGTCGTGATCGGGCTGGGCGGCTCCGGCACAAACGACGCCGGCGCCGGAATGCTCGCCGCGCTGGGCGTGACCCCGCTCGACCAGGGCGGCGCCGCGCTGCCGTACGGCGGGGCGGCGCTCGCCGCGGTCGACGCGCTGGACGGCGCGCCACGGCTGCGCGGCGTCCGGCTGGTCGCGGCCACCGACGTGGACAACCCCCTGCTCGGCCTGCACGGCGCCAGCAACGTGTTCGGCCCGCAGAAGGGCGCCGACCGCGCCGACGTGTTGCTGCTCGACGCGGCCCTGGAGCGTTTCGCGGCGGTGCTGGAACGGGACCTGGCCGGCTGCCCGGCGGGGCTCGGCGCGCTGCCCGGGGGCGGGGCCGCCGGCGGCATCGGCGCCGCGCTTCTCGCCCTGGGCGGCGACTGCGAGTCGGGGATCGGCCTGGTCACCCGGGCCACCCGACTCGACACCGCGCTGGACACCGCCGACCTGGTGATCACCGGCGAGGGGTCGTTCGACCATCAGTCACTGCGCGGCAAGGTCGTCGCCGGGGTGGCCGGCGCCGCCCGCGATCGGGGAGTGCCCTGCGTGGTGGTGGCCGGGCAGGTGAGCACCGGCCGGCGGGAGGCCGCCTCGGCCGGGGTGACCGACGCGTACAGCCTGGTGGAGCACTTCGGCGGCGAGGAGGGTGGCGGGCTCGACGCGGCGCTGAGCCGGCCCGCGGAGGGGTTGCGCGAGCTGGGCGCCCGGCTGGCCCGGCAGTGGAGCCGCTGAGCGCCCCGAGCCCCTGTGCTCCCGTGTCGACTGAGGGTCGACCTGCGGCGGGGGTCACGCCACGCGGGTGAGCTCGGCCAAGGCGGCGTACCATCGGTTGAGGACCACAACCGGGAATCACTGGACGGCGCGCGACGTTGGCCAGTACGTCCGGACCCAAACCGCGCAGGGAGACTTCCACGTGACCACGCCAGCGCAGACCGAGTCGACCGAGGCCCAGGCCCCTACTTCCGTCGTCCTCACCGACGTCGCGGCGCAGAAGGTCAAGGCCCTGATCGAGCAGGAGGGCCGCGACGACCTGCGGCTCCGCGTCGCCGTGCAGCCGGGCGGCTGCTCCGGCCTGCGGTACCAGCTCTTCTTCGACGAGCGTTCGCTCGACGGTGACGTCGTGACCGACTTCGGTGGTGTCGAGGTCGTCGTCGACCGGATGAGCGCCCCGTACCTTTCCGGCGCGACGATCGACTTCGCCGACCGGATCGACGCCCAGGGCTTCACCATCGACAACCCCAACGCGGGCAGCTCCTGCGCCTGCGGTGACTCGTTCAACTGAGTCACACCACACACCAGCGACGATGGGGCCGTTCTTCGGGACGGCCCCATCGCCGTACCGGTCGGCTGTCGCACCGGTCCGGGAGGGGCCGTGGCGGGTTGGTTGCCGTTGTCCGACCGAGCGGTGACCATCGCGTTGCCGTCCCGGTAGGCTGACCGCGCCCTGCTCCCGACCCCGAGGGTTGACATGAAGATCGCCGTCACCGGCTCGATCGCCACCGATCACCTGATGAGCTTCCCCGGCCGCTTCGCCGACCAGCTCATCGCCGATCAGCTGCACAAGGTGTCCCTCTCCTTCCTGGTGGACGACCTGGTGCTCCGCCGCGGTGGCGTGGCGGCGAACATCTCCTTCGGGATGGGCCAGCTCGGGCTGCGCCCGGTGCTGCTCGGCGCGGTCGGCGCCGACTTCGCCGACTACCGCTCCTGGCTGGAGCGCCACGGTGTGGACTGCGACTCGGTGCACATCAGCGAGGTGGCGCACACCGCCCGCTTCGTCTGCACCACCGACACCGACATGTGCCAGATCGCGTCGTTCTACGCCGGTGCGATGAGCGAGGCCCGCAACATCGAGCTGGCCCCGGTCGCCGACCGGCTCGGCGGTCTGGACCTGGTGCTGGTCGGCGCGAACGACCCCGAGGCGATGCTGCGGCACTCGGCCGAGTGCCGCACCCGCGGGTACGCCTTCGCCGCGGACCCGTCCCAGCAGCTCGCCCGGATGCCCGGCGAGGACGTGGTGGCGCTGATCGAGGGCGCCGAGTACCTGATGACGAACGACTACGAGAAGTCGCTGCTGCAGAGCAAGGCGCAGCTCAGCGACGACCAACTGCTGGACCTGGTCAAGGTGCGGGTCACCACGCTGGGCAAGCACGGTGTGGAGATCGCCGGACGTGGCATCGACCCGATCCACGTGCCGATCGCGCGGGAGATCCGCGCGGTCGACCCGACCGGCGTCGGCGACGGCTTCCGGGCCGGCTTCTTCACCGCGCTCTCCTGGGGTCTCGGCCTGGAACGCGCCGCCCAGGTCGGCTCGCTGCTGGCCACGCTGGTCCTGGAGACCGTCGGCACCCAGGAGTACGACGTCCGCCGCGACCTGTTCGTCAAGCGGCTCGCCGAGTCCTACGGCGACTCCGCGGCAGAAGAGGTCCGCCCCCACCTCCTCCCGGCGTAACCCCCGCCCCCACCCCGGCGATCTTGCACTTTCTGTCGCCGTATCGCGGCTTCTGCACCCCTTTGTCCACGCAGAAACTGCAAGATCGCGGGGGTGAGGGGGCGGGCACGGGTTAGTGGGTGCGGCGTACGTCGTAGGCGGGGCCGTCCGGGCCGTTGACGGGGCCGAGGAACTCCTGGCCGCGCATCCGGCACCAGGCGGGGATGTCGACCGCTGCCGCCGGGTCGTCGGCCAGCACCCGGACCACAGTGCCGACCGGCACCTCGGGCATCCGTCGCGCCGCCGCGATCACCGGTAGCGGGCAGCGTTGCCCCCGGCAGTCGATCACCTCGTCCGGCACCGTCACAGCCCCACCACCCCGGCCTCGGCGCGCAGCCCGGCGACGATTCCCGGCAACTCGGTCAGGAACCGCTCCACGTCCGCCTCGGTCGTCTCCCGGTGCAGGCTGACCCGCACGTTGCCGTGCGAGAGCACCCCCATCGCCTCCAGCACGTGCGACGGCCGCAACGTGGACGACGTGCAGGACGAGCCGGACGACACGGCGAAACCCCGCCGGTCCAGGGCGTGCAGCAACGCCTCCCCGTCGACGTACAGGCAGGAGAAGGTCACCAGGTGGGGGAGCCGGAGTACCGGGTCGCCGACCACCTCGACGTCGGGCACCTCCGCCGCGACCCGCTCCCGGACCCGGTCCACCAGGGCGGTCAACCGGGTCGCCTCGGCCGCCGCGTCGGCCGCCGCCGCCCGCAGGCTCGCCGCCGCCGCCACGACCGCGGGCAGGTTCACCACCCCGGGGGTACGCCCGCCCTCCCGCTCGTCGGCCGGCCAGGGTGACTCCCAGCGAACGCCCTTCCGGACCGCCAGCACCCCCACGCCGGGTGGCCCACCCCACTTGTGGGCGCTCGCCGTGAGCACCGACCAGCCGGCCGGCAGTGGCACCCGGCCCACCGACTGCGCCGCGTCCACGTACAGCGGGACACCCACGTCGGCGCAGGCCGCCGCCGCCTCGGCGACCGGCTGCACCGTCCCCACCTCGTGACTGGCGGTGATCAACGCGGCCAGCGCGACCCCCGGGGCCCGAACGGCTGTCGACCACGCCGTCAGGTCCAGCCGGCCCAACCGGTCGACCGGCACCACCGTGGCGGTCCCGCCCGCGCCGACGTGCCGCTCCGCCGCGTGCAGCACCGCCGAGTGCTCGATCGCCGAGTGCACCAGCGTCGACCCGACCCGGCGTCGCCCCGTCAGGCCGCCGAGCACCGCCCCGTGGGCCGCGGTCGTACCACTGGGGGTGAAGGAGACCTCGTCGGCGCGGACGCCGAGCGTCAGGGCGGTGGCCTCGCGGGCGGCGTCGAGCAGTTGCCGGGCCCGGCGGGCCTGCGTGTACAGCTTGCCCGGGTCGGCCCAGCCGTCGTCGAGCGCGGCCAGCAGAGCCTGCCGCGCGACCGGATGCATCGGCGCGGCGGTCGCCGCGTCCAGGTAGACCGGGGATGCGCTCACAGGTTGCAACGCTATCGCGGCGGTATGCCCAGGATCCCCCCGATGGGGGTCGGACAGTGACCCCACCACGGCCGAGTCCGTCATGGTCGAGTAATCTGCGACCGTCGGTGACGCCTTTGCCGCGGGTGCCGAGGAAAGACGCACCGCGGCGCGCTAGGGAGGCAGGACCAGGTGGTCGCAAGGAGTTCGGAGGTACGGCCGTCGGCCGTACGGCACAGCGCTTCCCCAGGGGTTGGTGGACGCCGGGGGCGTGGTGCTGGTCGCCTGGCCGGGCTCGGTCTCGGTGGCGTGGCGTTGCTGGTTCTGCTCACGGGCTGTGACGTCGGTCAGACGTTCGACGGCTTCGGCTGGCCGCAGGGCGGCATCTCGGCGGAGTCCAAGCGGATGTACGACCTGTGGATCGCCTCCTGCATCGCCGCGCTCGCCGTCGGCGTCTTCGTGTGGGGCCTGATCTTCTGGTGCGTCGTGCGTTACCGCAAGCGTGGCAACGCGCTGCCGGTGCAGACCCGCTACAACATGCCGATGGAGTTCCTCTACACCATCGCGCCGATCCTGATCGTCTCCGTGCTCTTCTACTACACGGCGATCGTGCAGACCGACGTCGACAAGTTGTCGAAGAACCCGGACGTCACTGTCGAGGTCGTCGCGTTCAAGTGGAACTGGCAGTTCAACTACCGGGACGGCCAGGGCACGGAAGCCCGCACCACCGCGTCGACGCTCGGCACCAGTGAGGTCATCCCGGTGCTGGTGCTGCCGACCAACCGGTCCATCCGGTTCGAGGAGACCAGCCGCGACGTCATCCACTCGTTCTGGGTGCCGGAGCTGCTCTTCAAGCGGGACGTCATGCCGGGCAAGATCCGCAACGTGTTCGAGGTCTCAAGCCTGGACGCCGAGGGTGCCTACGTCGGCCGCTGCGCCGAACTGTGCGGCAGCTACCACGCGTTCATGAACTTCGAGCTGCGGGTGGTTTCGCCGGAGAAGTACGACCAGTTCCTCGCGGCCAAGCAGAGCGGCAAGTCCACCCAGGATGCGCTGTCCGCGATCGGTGAGCAGCCGTACGCGACGACCACGCAGCCGTTCGACACGCGGCGGACGCAGGACAACTTCAACCCGGACGACGTTCCGGCCCGCACGGGAAGCTGAGGCAGCCGCATGAAGACCGAGTGGCGTATCTTCCTGATCATCGCCGGGTTCCTCTTCGGCGCCACCATCCTCTACGGCGCCTGGACGAACGGTGAGTCGGGCGGCGTCGAGTGGGTCGGCACCGTCGCCCTGCTGCTGTCGTTCCTGCTCTGCTCGATGTGCGGTGGCTTCTTCTGGTTCGTCTCCCGCCGCATCGACCTGCGCCCGGAGGACCGCCCGGACGCCGAGATCGCCGACGGCGCTGGTGAGGTCGGCTTCTTCAGCCCGGGCAGCTACTGGCCGTTCGGTCTGGCGCTGGCCGCCGCGATCGCCGCGCTCGGCCTGGTGTTCTGGCAGTACTGGCTGATCGGTGCCGGCCTGGTGGCCGTCGTCTTCTCCGCCTGTGGGCTCCTGTTCGAGTACTACAGCGGCACCCGGCGTACCGCCGAGCACTGACCTGCCCGGTCGCCGTCGCGACCGACCAGGCACGACGAAGGCCCGTTCCCCGAGTGGGGAGCGGGCCTTCGGTCATGCGCCATCTCGGCTCGGCTGGCGCGGCGCGGCGGCTAGGCGGCGCGGGCGGTGCGGCTGAGGTCAGGCGGCGCGGCGGGCGGGCTGGCGTCGGCGGGCGGCTAACCGGGTGACCGGGAAGGCGAACGTGCCGACCACCACGGCGGCGCCGCAGTCGGTGCAGATCAGCTCGGGACAGTCGGTGCCGTGGCTGTCGACGCAGGGCGGCGCCTCGAACAGCGCCACGCCCTCGCAGACGTCGCAGTAGAGCTCGCGGTGCGACACGGGCGTCTCCTCTCGGATACCAGGCGGACCGCCCCCGGATGCGACAACGACGCACCGACGGCAGCAGAGAACTACTCACCTGTAGTTTCCCAGACGGGTCCGACAAATCTCCGCGCACCGTCGCCCGGCGGTCGGCATTCCCGCGTGATCCACTCGATTTCAGTGAAGTCGGGGCATTCGAGCTGCCCGGACACCACGGGTTCAAGGAACCCGAGTCGATCACCGGCCGAGACGCCGCCGCCCGGCGAGTCGGGTGGTGGCCGGCGGGTCGGGTGGTGGTGAGGTCAGGCGGTGGCGGTCTCGATCCAGCGATCCAGGGTCGCGGCGGCCGCGCCGGAGTCGATCGACTCAGCCGCGCGGGCCAGGCCGGCGCGGAGCGCCTCGGTCAGGTCGCCGTCCAGCGGGCCCTGGGTGGCCAGCGCCGCCGCCGCGTTGACCAGCACTGCGTCCCGGACCGGGCCCGTCTCGCCGGCCAGCAGGCGACGAGCCACGCCCGCGTTGTACGCGGCGTCACCGCCCCGCAGGTCAGCGAGGGTGGACCGGGGTACCCCCAGGTCCGTCGCGTCCAGCACAGCCTCGCGTACGGTGCCGCCCTGGGCCGCCCAGATCCTGGTCGGCGCGGCGGTGGTGAACTCGTCCAGCCCGTCCTCCCCGCGCATCACGATCGCCGAGTCGCCACGGGCCGCGAACACGCTGGCCATCACCGGGGCCATCCGAAGGTCGAAGCAGCCGACCGCGCCGGCCCGGGGACGGGCCGGGTTGGTCAGCGGGCCGAGGAAGTTGAAGAAGGTGGGCACGCCCACCTCGCGGCGGACCGGGCCGGCGTGCCGCATCCCGGGGTGGAATCGGGCCGCGAAGCAGAACCCGATGCCGGCCTCCTCGACACAGCGGGCAACCTGCTCCGGGCCGAGATCCAGCGGGATGCCGAGGAACTCCAGCAGGTCCGCGGTGCCGCACAGGGAGGAGGCGGCCCGGTTGCCGTGCTTCACGACACGGACACCCGTGCCGGCGACCACCAGCGCCGTCATCGTGGAGATGTTCACAGTGTGGGCGAGGTCACCGCCGGTGCCGACCACGTCGAGCGCGGTACGGCGCAGCTCCTCCGGGAGCGCCACCGGGACCGCGCGACCGAGCATCGCCTCCACCAGGCCGGCCAGCTCCGCTGGCGTCTCACCCTTGGCCCGCAGCGCCACGGCGAAGGCGGCGATCTGCGCCGCGCTCGCCGAGCCGGTCATGATCTCGTCCATCGCCCAGGCGGTGTCGGCGGTGGAGAGTTCGTCACCGCGCAGCAGCGCGTTGAGCAGGTGCGGCCAGGTCCGATCGCCCATGGCGGGCCTCCCGAGCATGCGAAGTGCGGGTGGGCTGGAACCGGCGCCGAGGAGATCCGGCGCCGTGGGGGTGCCGGAGGAGCGTGGGACGTCAGGCGGGTGCGTGCGTCCGCAGCAGCTCGGCCACCGTGCCGCCGGTGGTCACCGGGTCGAGCGGGTGCACCAGCGTCGCGTCGACCTCGGCGTACGCGGCGAGCCATCGGTCGGCGGCACGGGCGATCACCAGGCAGGTCGGGGGAGCGTCGTCCCGGTCGTCCTTGACCTGGCGGGCGATGCCGATGCCGCCGCCCGGGCTCGCCTCACCGTCGAGCAGCAGCAGGTCGATCTCGTAGTCGTCGACCAGCCGGATGGTCTCCGCGTAGGTCGACGCCTCGACGAACTCGATCTGCAGACCAGGAGCTGGCCGGGTGCCGACAGCCATCCGCATCCGATCACGGACCTGCGGGTCGTCGCTGTAGAGCAACACGGTGCAAAGACGATCGGTCATGCCGGAACTCCCACCTCGTAGCTGCCCGCAGATCGTACCGGTCGGCGTGACGTAGCCGACATCCCGCCCGGCGTCACACGTCGGGGCGTACCGTCCGGGCAGCTCAGGCGGGCGCGGCGTCGGCGGCGCGTTCGCGGGCCTCCTGGCGGTCCAGCTCGCGGTCCACCCGGCGGGCCTCCCTCTCGGACTGCTTGACCCACTGCAGCACGAGCACCGCGAGCATGGTCACACTGACGAACTCGCCACCGGCCCAGAGGATGCCGCCGGCCACCACCTGGTCCTGCCATGGGTCGACCCAGCCGAGGTTGAGCGACGGGTACCAGTCACCGCCGAAGAGCGTGCTGCTCTGCATGATGGTGAGGCCGAGCACTGTGTGGAACGGCACGGAGAGCAGCATCAGCAGCGCACGCGCCGGGTACGGCCAGCGGCCGGGCAGCGGGTCGAGGCCGAGCAGCGGCCAGAAGAACACGCAGCCGGTCATGATGAAGTGCGCGTGCACCAGCTCGTGCGCCCAGGCGTGTTCGAGGGTGTAGCGGTACAGATCACTGAAGTACAGCACGAACGGGTTGACCACGAAGATGGCGAACGCCACCAGCGGGAAGCTGTAGACCCGGGCGACGCGGCTGTGCACGATCGCGAGCAGGCGCTTGCGCGGCCCGACCGGCAGGGTCCGCAGGGCCAGGGTCATCGGCGCGCCCAGCGCCAGGAAGATCGGCGCCACCATGGAGAGCACCATGTGCTGGATCATGTGCACGGACAGCAGCGCGGTGTCGTACGCGTGCAGCCCGCTGACAGTGACCAGCGCGATGCCACCCAGGCCGGGGCCGAGGAAGAACACGGTACGGGTGATCGGCCAGCGGTCGCCGCGCAGGCGCAGCCGGTACACCCCGTAGAGGTACAGGCCGGCGGCGAGCACCAGGCCGAGGGCCAGCCAGCTGTCCAGCCGGGTCTCGGTCAGCACCGCGCCGACGGTGAACGGCGGCGGGGCCGAGGTGGCGGCGAAGATCGGATCGACGTGCAGCACGCTTTTCAGGCTAGGCCAGGCGAACCGGACCCTGACGCTCGGGCCACGGAAGGCGCAGGTTTGCCACCCCGCTGATCGGCGGCCCCGGTCAGGGGCAATAATGACGGCGTGACTGCGGCCCCAGCCATTGACAAGAGCCGGATCCACTCTCTGACCCGACCAAACATGGTCAGCGTCGGGACGATCGTGTGGCTCTCCAGCGAACTCATGTTCTTCGCGGCGCTGTTCGCGATGTACTTCTCCATCCGCGCGGCTGCGCCGGAGCAGTGGGAGAAGCACACCGAGGCGCTGAACATCCCGTACGCGACCACCTTCACGGTGATCCTGGTGCTGTCCTCTGTGACGTGCCAGCTCGGCGTCTTCGCGGCGGAGAAGGGTGACGTGCACGCGCTGCGGCGCTGGTTCACCGTCACCTTCGTGATGGGTCTGATCTTCGTCCTCGGCCAGTTGAACGAGTACCGGCACCTGGTCGCCGACGGCATCAAGATCAACGGAGACGGGTACGGGTCGGTGTTCTACCTGACCACCGGCTTCCACGGCCTGCACGTGACCGGTGGACTTATCGCCTTCATCATCTTCATGGTCCGTACGACCATGGGCCGGTTCACTCCGGCGCAGGCGACGTCGGCGATCGTCGTGTCGTACTACTGGCACTTCGTCGACGTCGTGTGGATCGGGCTGTACGCCATGATCTACTGGCTCCAGTGATCTTGCGCGTCACATTCCGCGCTGCTGCTCCGTCCCCTGAGACAGGTCCAACCGGTTAAGGACACCGCTCATGACTTCTGACAACGACCGCCGACGCGGTCTGCTCGCGCGGTTGCGTGAGCGGCCCGCCGTGCGCAGCAGGGGCCGCCGCCGGCTGGGCGCCGCGGTCCGGCTGATCGCCGCGCTGATGCTCGCCGGTGGCGCGTACACCGTCTTCGCCCCGGGCGCCCAGGCACAGGACAACCCGCAGCTGACCGGCGCCGCCGCCGAGGGCAAGGCGCTGTTCGACGTGAGCTGCGTGACCTGCCACGGCCGCAACGCCCAGGGCGTCGAGGGTCGCGGGCCGAGCCTGATCGGCGTCGGCGCGGCATCGGTCGAGTTCCAGGTCAGCTCCGGGCGGATGCCGCTGGCCCGCCAGGAGGCCCAGGCGCACCGCAAGCCCCCGGTCTTCACCGACGAGCAGACCCGTCAGCTGGCCCAGTACATCCAGGAGCTTGGCGGCGGCCCGGTCGTGCCCGAGGGCGACGACCTCCGTGAGGACGGCAACATCGCCGCCGGCGGTGAGCTGTTCCGGATCAACTGCTCGCAGTGCCACGCCTTCGGTGGCGGCGGCGGTGCGCTCTCCTCGGGCAAGTTCGCCCCGAGCCTGCACCCCGCGACCGACCGCCAGATCTACGCGGCGATGTTGAGCGGCCCGCAGAACATGCCGGTGTTCGGCGACAACCAGCTCCGGCCGGAGCAGAAGGCCGACATCATCGCCTACATCCAGGAGACGCTGAAGCACGACCAGGACCCGGGTGGGTTCAACCTCGGACGGTACGGCCCGTCCACCGAGGGCCTGGCGATCTTCCTGGTTGGCATCGTGGCGCTCGTCTTCGCTAGCCTGTGGATTGCGGGTAAGTCGTGATCGAGCAGGCCATCCGATTCAGTGCTGTGGTGCCGCTCGGCGCCACCCGTAGCGAGGTGACGGCATGAGCACCCACACCGAGCACCAGGCCCAACAGGGCCCGGAGCCGCTCGACGTGAACGACCCCAAGCTGACCCGGTTCGACATCGTTCGCGAGGGCGCACGTCGGGACGACATCGAGATCGTCCACTACGAGCCGCAGGTGCTGCCGGGCACCAAGGCGGAGCGTCGGCTGACCCGTGTGGTCGCTGGCTTCTTCCTGATCACCGGCCTGGCGGCGACCGCGTTCCTGGCCATCTACATCTGGTGGCCGTGGCAGTACGAGGCGGGCCGGGGCGGCGACAAGTTCTACACCCCGCTGCTCGGCTTCACCCTCGGCGTGGCGCTGCTCGCCGTCGGCTTCGGCATCCTGACCTGGGGCAAGAAGTTGCTGCCCAAGGAGGTCTCGATCCAGGACCGGCACGAGGGCCAGGTGGACTCCGAAGGCCGCACCATCACCGGGCAGACCATGCTCTACATGGCTGACGAGTTGGGCGTGAAGCGTCGCCCCCTGCTCGGCATCTCGCTGCTGGCCGGTCTCGCGCCGGTCGCCGCGGTCGCCGCGGCGCCGCTGGTCGGCGGTCTGATCTCGCAGCCGCACAAGAACAACCAGATGTTCACCACCGGGTTCGCCGCGGCCGAGGGTGGCCAGCGGATCCGCCTGGTCCGCGAGGACGGCCGGCCGATCCGCCCGGCGGACATCAGCACCGGTGGGCAGCTGACCGTCTTCCCCGGCATCGACCACGGTGTGAGCAACAAGCACGCCGACTCGCCGACGCTGCTGATCCACCTCCGCGACTCGGACGCGCAGGAGTCGCGCCGGGCCAACGAGAAGGTCGGCCACGGCGACTACATGTGGGGCAACTACGCGGCGTTCTCCAAGATCTGCACGCACGCGGGATGCCCGGCCAGCCTGTACGAGCAGCAGACCAACCGGCTGCTCTGCCCGTGCCACCAGTCCCAGTTCCTGATCACCGACAACGCCCGGCCAGTCTTCGGCCCCGCCAGCCGGCGGCTGCCGCAGCTGCCGATCGAGGTGGACTCCGAGGGCTTCTTCGTGGCGAAGTCCGACTACACCGAGACCGTCGGGCCTGATTTCTGGGAGCGGCCATGAAGCGTCGAAAGTTTGACCTTGCGGCGACGCCGGGCAAGGCCGCGGTGGGAGTGGACGACCGCTTCGCGGTGGCCACCCCGCTGCGCAAGCTGCTGAACAAGGTCTTCCCGGACCACTGGTCCTTCCTGCTCGGCGAGATCGCGCTGTTCTCGTTCATCGTGCTGCTGCTGACCGGTGTGTTCCTCACCTTCTTCTTCGAGCCGGCGATGACCGAGGTGGTCTACGACGGCAGCTACGCGCCGTTGCAGGGCACCCCGATGTCCGCCGCGTACGCCTCCAGCCTGGACATCTCGTTCGACGTCCGCGGCGGTCTGGTGATGCGGCAGATGCACCACTGGGCGGCGCTGCTGTTCATGGCCGCGATCGTCGTGCACATGCTGCGGGTCTTCTTCACCGGCGCCTTCCGCAAGCCGCGCGAGACCAACTGGATCATCGGTTCGCTGCTGTTCTGGGTCGGCTTCCTGGCCGGCTTCACCGGCTACTCGCTGCCGGACGACGGCCTGTCCGGCACCGGCCTGCGGATCGCCTCGGCGATCATGCTGTCCATCCCGGTGATCGGCTCCTGGGTCACCTCGTCGGTCTTCGGCGGCGAGTTCCCGGGCACGATCATCATCAGCCGGTTCTTCATCGCCCACGTGCTGCTCATCCCGGGTCTGCTGGTCGCGCTGATCAGCGTCCACCTGGGTCTGGTCTTCAAGCAGAAGCACACCCAGTGGCCCGGCCCCGGCCGGACCAACAACAACGTGGTCGGCGAGCGGATGTTCCCGCGGTACGCGCTGAAGCAGGGCGGCTTCTTCATGGTCGTCTTCGGCGTCATCGCGCTGATGGGCGGTCTGTTCCAGATCAACCCGATCTGGCTGTTCGGCCCGTACGAGGCGTGGGTGGTCTCGGCCGCCAGCCAGCCCGACTGGTACGTCATGTTCCTCGACGGCTCGACCCGACTCATGCCGGCCTGGGAGATCCCCATCCCGATCGGCGACGGGTACGTCATCCCGCCGCTGTTCTGGCCGACGGTGGTGCTGCCCGGCATCCTGGTGGGCCTGTCGACGATGTACCCGTTCCTGGAAGCCCGGCACCTCAAGGACCGCAAGAGCCACAACCTGCTCGAGCGTCCCCGGGACGCTCCGGCCCGGACCGCCGTCGGCGCCATGGCCGTCTCGTTCTACATCGTGCTGACGCTCTCCGGCGCCAACGACGTGATCGCGGACAAGTTCCAGATCAGCCTGAACGCGATGACCTGGGCGGGTCGCATCGGCCTGCTGGTGGTCCCGCCGCTGGCGTACTACGTCACCTACCGGCTCTGCCTGGGTCTGCAGCAGCACGACCGGGAGGTGCTCGCGCACGGCGTGGAGACCGGCATCATCCGGCGCCTGCCGGACGGCCGGTTCGTCGAGGTGCACCAGCCGCTCAGCGCGTCCAACGGGCACGCGGACGGTCACGGCCAGCTGGACTACGTCGGCTGGGTCGTGCCCAAGAAGATGAACCGGCTGGGGGCCCTCGGCCCGGCCATCCGGGGCTTCTTCTACCCGATCGAGAAGCCGGTCGAGGCACCGGTCTCGCCGGGGCACCCGCCGGTCGAGGCCCGACCCGAGCGTGAGGAGATCGGCAGCGGCGAAAGCCGCCGCTGACCGCCCAGTCACACAGTTAAGGGGCGCCCGCCGGATTCCGGCGGGCGCCCCTTCGTATCCACACCCCCGACCCATCCGACCAGGAGTCGGACGGCCCTGACGGGACCGGTCGACCCCGGGCGACGGGCGATCGCAGGAATAACCCCGGTGAGCCGGGTATCCGTGCGGTCCAACGTCTCAAGGGGGGGAAGCATGTTGGGTATCAAACGCCTCGGCCTGTTGGCCGCGCTGGTACTTGTCGGTGTCGCGCCGGCTGCGGCCGCGCAGGCCGCGGCACAGCCGTCAACGCAGGACACCCAGTACCTGCAGGCGGTACACCAGGTCAACCTGTTCGAGATCACCGCTGGTGACCTGGCTCAGCAGAAGGGCCAGGACCAGGGGGTCAAGGACCTGGGCGCGATGCTGAAGACCGACCACACCCAACTGGACCAGACGGTGCAGCAGACCGCGTCGCAGCTCGGGGTGGAACTGCCGAACGAGCCCAGCGCCGATCAGCAGGCGGTCATCGACAAGCTGAACAACGCCAGCGGCGCGGAGTTCGACAGGCTCTGGGTGACCAGTGAGCTGGCTGGCCACGTCCAGGCCATCCAGGCCACCCAGACGGAGATCTCGCAGGGCTCCGAGCAGTCGGTGGTCCAGTTGGCGCAGACGGCGCTTCCGACGCTGCAGACGCACTACGACGAGTTGGTGGCGCTCGCCAACAAGCTTGGCATCCCGGTTCCGCAGACCAGCGCCAGCGGTACGCCCAGCCCGGGCGGCACCGGCACTGAGTCCCCGGCTCCGGGTGGCACTGTCACCGAGTCGCCGGCTCCGGGCGGCACCGGCACCGAGTCGCCGGCTCCGGGTGGCGGCAGCACCGAGGTTCCGGCTCCCAGCGAGAGCTGACGTAGCCACAGCAGACGGCCGGTCCACCCTCGGGGTGGGCCGGCCGCCCTGTGCGCGCCACGCGCCGCCATGCGGCTGGCGCGGACCCGAAACGGCGAGCGGGTCAGTCGGAGCTGGCCAGACCGATCGCGAACGCCTCCTCCAGGTCGTGCTGGGAGTACGCCCGGAAGGCGATGTGCGACTCGGTGTTGAGCACTCCCGGGACCTTGGAGATGCTGCCCGCGATGACCTGGGCGATCTGGTCGAACTCGCGGACCCGGACGATGGCGATGAGGTCGACGTGCCCGGCCACCGAGTAGACCTCGCTGACACCGGGAAGGTTGGCCAGGTTCTCCGCCACCTCGGGGATCGCATCGGTGGCGCAGTCGATCAGCACGATCGCGGTGATCACGGGGCATTTCTCCGTTCGTCGGCGTCGTCGCCCATGCTAGATGTTCCGGCCCGAGACCGGAGGCGGGAGCCGTCGGGGCTCAGCCCTCGGCGGGGCAGGGCACTGTCAGGTCGCGCCCGGCCCGGATCACGTTCCGCAGCCGCTCACCGGCCCGTACTGTCGCGCCCGGCCACACCACGGTGCGGGACACGTCACCGTCCACCCGCGCGCCAGCGCCGACGACGGACTCCACGCAGTGGCCGGTCACCGTCGCGGACTCCTCGACGAGAACGCCGCCGGCTGCGGAGTGCAGGTTGGCCGCCAGGTAGTCGGCCGGGGTGCCGGTGTCGAAGAAGGTGCCCGGGTAGGGCACCACAGTCAGGGCGCCAGCCGCCTCCGCCGGACGCCACACGGCGCGAACCAGGTCCGAGAAGACGACAGGCAGGTCCCGGACCAGCCGCCACGGCAGCAACGAGAAGCCGGTGAAGCAGTGCCCGGCGAAGGTGCCCGGCGCCGTCGGGTCCGCGGCGGGCTGGCCGAGCAGGCGTACGGTGTGCCCGTCCCAGCCGTCGAGCAGGGCGGCCACGTCGGGGCCCGGGGGAGCAGCCGGGTCGGCGAGGTACGCGTCGGCGTTGCCGACCAGTACCGGTCGCCCGTCGATCCAGTCCCGCAGGTTGGCCACCCCGCCCGCGGTGCCCAGCGGGTCGCCCGGCTCCACCGACAGGTGTGCGCGGTCGCCGACGTGCGCCACCACCTGGTCGCCGAGGTAGCAGGCGTTCACAGCGACCCGGTCGGGACCGGACAGGCCCAGGCCGGCCAGCCGCGTCAACGCCCTATCCAGCAGGGGCACGTTGCCCACCGGGCAGAGCGCCTTGGGCAGCCGTTCGGTGAGCGGGCGCAGCCGTGTGCCCTCGCCGGCGGCCAGCACCACAGCGCACAGCTGCGCCGGCACACCGGCCGCGCCGGTCACGGGGTGTCGTCGGGCACCGGCGGCGGGAACTGCCCGGCCAGCGGCCCGATGTCGTAGTAGGCGAGCAGCCGGGCCGTCGGCCAGGTCAGCTTGGGCAGGTCGTCAAGGGGGTGCCAGGCGGCCTCGAAGACCTCCGCGCCGTCGACTGTCAGCTCGGTGCTGGACGCCGGCACCTCGGCCTCGAAGACCATGTCCACCCAGCCCTTGGCGTGCACGATCGCGTTCGGCACCGCCGGGCGCAGCCGGGACGGGGGGAGCCGGACCCCGGACTCCTCGAACAGCTCACGGGCCGCGCCCACCACCGGGGACTCACCCCGGTTGAGCAGGCCGGCGGGGAGTGACCAGCCCTTGCCGGGCGGCTGGCGAAGCATGAGCAACCGGCCCGCGCCCGTCGCCTCGGTGTCCCGGACCAGGGTCACCGCGCCGACGATGTACTTGGGCACGGCCAGCCGGACCAGGCGTCGACGCACCGGCAGCGGCAGTCGGTAGAAGGCCTGGTAGAAGAGGGCCCGACCGGTGGCGCGGGAGCGGGGGATCATGACTCCAGGCTAGTGGTCGCGAATGTCTTTCGGTCGCGCTGGGGCCCGCCGGCTCACTGTCGATGGTCGACCAGGTCGATGAGCTGGCGGACCACGGTGTCCGGTTCGATGGCCCGGTCGAAGACCGCTACCAACAAGGTCTCCAGGTCGGGGTAGCCCAACTCCTCGGAAAGGCGCAGCAGTGGCAGGTCACTGGCGAGGCCCCGGTTGTGCTGGCGCAGGGCGAGCCCGATGGTGGCCCGACCGAGGCGCACCTTGTCGCTGATCGTGATGCCCGGCTCGGTGTGCTCGGCGAACCACCTGTTGATCTGCATCTGCGCGTGCGGCGACTTGACGAAGGTCAGCCACTCCCGTCGGGGACCGCGCGGCGCCACACCGGCCTCGAAGCCGTTGTCGCCGTCGTTCTCGGTGAAGATCTCCACCACGTCGCCCTCGTCCAGCTCCGAACTGAGCGGGGCCAGCCGACCGTTGATGCGGGCGGCGAGGCAGTGGTCGCCCCGGTCGTTGCCCAGCTCGTAGGCGAGGTCGACGGGCGTCGCACCGGCCGGCAGCACTACCTGCCGGCCGTCGGCGAAGACCTGGATCTGCCCCTCGGCCAGGTCGCAGCGCAGCGACTCGTAGAACTGTGCCGGGTCGGCGGCGTCCGGCTCCCAGTCGAGCACCCGGCGCAGCCAGTCCAACTGTTCGGCACGGGCCGCGGCGCTGCTGCTGCCGGAACTGGGGAAACGGAAGTCGGCGGCGATGCCGTACTCGGCCGAGCGGTGCATCTCCTCGGTGCGGATCAACACCTCCACTGTGCGGTCCTGAGGGCCGCAGACGCTGGTGTGCAGCGAACGGTAGAGGTTGTTCTTCGGCGAGGCGATGAAGTCCTTGAAACGGCCGGGAACCGGTCGCCAGGTGCCGTGGATCGCGCCCAGCGCGGCGTAACAGTCGGTGGCCGGGCCGTCGACCACCACCACGATGCGGGGCAGGTCGTACGGAGCCGTGTGGCCGCCGGCGATGGTGTCCTTCCAGATCGAGTAAAGGTGCCGGGGACGAGGGCTCACCTCGGCGTCGACCCGGCTGCGGCGAAGCGCCACCCGGGCCCGGGTGACCACCGAGTCGAGGTACGAATCCCAGCCGGGCCGATCGTGCACGTGCCGGGCCAGCCGGGCGTGCTCGTCGGGCTCAAGGTGCAGCAGCACCACGTCGTCCAGCTCGCGTTTGAGGGTCTGGATGCCCAGCCGGTCACAGAGCGGGACCAGCACCTCCTGGGTCTTGCGGGCGATCCGTTCCCGCGACGACGCGGAGCGCACCCCGAGCGTACGCATGTTGTGCAGCCGGTCAGCCAGCTTGATGATCAGCACCCGGACGTCCTTGGCGGCCGCGACGATCATCTTGCGGACCGTCTCCGCCTCGGCGGCCTTGCCGTAGAACGCCTTGTCGAACTTGGTCACCCCGTCGACCAGGTGGGCCACCTCGCCGCCGAAGTCCTCGGAGAGCGCCTGGAGCGTGTAGCGGGTGTCCTCCACGGTGTCGTGCAGCAGCGCCGCGACCAGGGTGGTGGTGTCCATCCCCAGCTCGGCGCAGATCTGCGCCACCGCGAGGGGGTGGGTGATGTACGGTTCCCCGCTCTTGCGGAACTGCCCGCGGTGCATGTTCTCGGCGATCGTGTAGGCACGGCGCAGCACCGCGGGGTCGGTGCCGGCATGGATGCCCCGGTGGGTGCGCACCAGCTGGGTGACCGGGTCCGAGTCGGTGGTCGGCCAGCTGAGCAACGACCGCAGCCGGCGGGCGAGCGGCAGCTCACCCGGCTGTGTCGGCAGGGCGCCCCCCAGGGCGGCGCCGTGTCCGGCGTCGACGTCCACGAGGGACACCTCCTCACCCCGGCTCCACATCGCCGGAACCCGGCGGGGGAGCAGGCCCACGAATCGGGCAGGACTGCACTTCTCTAACAGCCTAAGCGAGTCGACGTAGTCCGATCGGTCAGTTGGTCATGAGCGTTCGGTCGAGAGTTGGTGGGACGCGCCGCCTTCGGCCTTCGCCAGCAGGTCACGGAACCGGCCCGCGCCACTCGCCGGAGACGACCAACCGGAGGACAACTCGACGAGTCGGGTCTCCGGTCGCTCCAACCAGGACAGGATCCGCTCCGACTCCTCGGCGGTCGCGGCCGGCACCGGACCGTGCCCGCCCGACACCGTCTCGGCGGTGGCCCGGATCGCGGTCAACGTGGGACGCGGGTGAACGCCCGGCGGGGACACCCCCGCGCCGGCCAGTCTGCCGTGCCGGACCAGCGCCAACTCCCAGCCGCCCCGGGCGGCCGGCCGGGCCGCGGCCAACTCGACGATCCCGGTCAGCGCGGCCAGCCGCTGCATCCGCACTGTGGCCCGCAGCACGGCGGCCAGCCGGGACCGCACCACAGCGGCCTCCTCGTAGCGCTGGTCGCGGGAGAGCACGTCGATCCGCGCGAGCAGCGCGTCCACCACCGGCTGGGGGTCGCTGGACGTCGCGGTACGGAAGGGCGCGGCGGCGCTGTCGTCGTACTCCTCGGGGGTGATCTTGTGTTCGCAGGGTGCCGGGCAGCGACCCAGCTCGGCCAGCGCGCAGGCCGGCGTGACGGTGCGCAGCGAGAGCCGGTGCGTGCACTGGCGCAGCGGCACCGCGTCGTGGAAACCGGCGGCGGCCAGCTCGGCGGCCCGCCGGGAGGTGAACGGCCCGAGGTACGCGGTGTCGGTGGGGGAGAGGTCGCGGACGATCGACAGCCGAGGGTACGGATCGTCGGTCAGCTTGAGCCAGAGCATCCGTTCCGGGTATTTGGACCGGCGGTTGTACGGCGGGGCGTGCGCCGCGATCAACCGCAGCTCGCGGACCTCCGCCTCCAACGAGTGGGCGCACTCCACCGCCTCGACCCGCTCGGCCGCGCCCAGCATCTCGGAGATCCGGGCACGCTTCTCGCCGGCGGTGAAGTAGCTGCGCACCCGGGTGGCGATGTCGACCGAGGTGCCCACGTAGAGCGGCCGATCGTCGGCGGCCCGGAAGATGTAGACCCCGGGGACCTTGGGCAACCCCTCGGCCAGGTGCCGTTTGCGGCGCTGGGTAGGGGTGACCGCGCGGGCGAACTCGATGGCGTCGCCGACCGTGTCCACCCGGTGCCCGCCGAGCCGGCCGATCAGCCCGTGCAGGACGTCGACGGTGGCCTTCGCGTCGTCCAACGCCCGGTGGGTGGGCTGGGTGGCGGTGCGGAAGTAGGCGGCCAGGGTGCCCAGCTTGCGGTTGGGCACCTCGTCGCGGGTCAGCACCCGGCGGGCGAGCGCCGCCGTGTCCAGGACCCGGGGGTTGGGCCAGCGGTAGCCGTGCTTGGCGCAGGCGGCCTTGAGGAAGCCCACGTCGTACGGGGCGTTGTGGGCCACCAGCACCGCGTCGTCGATGAACTCCAGGAAGCTCGGCAGCACCTGCTCGATCGGTGGCGCCGGCACCAGCATGGCCTGGGTGATGCCGGTCAGCACCGTGATGAACGGCGGAATCGGCTGGCCCGGGTTGACCAGGGTCGCCAGCACCCCCAACTGCTCGCCGCCGCGCACCTTGACCGCGCCGATCTCGGTGATGCCGCCGCCGTCCGGCGCGCCGCCGGTGGTCTCCAGGTCGACCACCACGAAGGTCGTCGCGTAGAGCGGCAGCGCCGGGTCCACCCCGCCCACCGCCGGGTCGAGACCGGCCAGTGACTCCTGGACGTACTCCGCCTGTGCCATCGGCGGCACGCTAGCGCCTCGGTCCGACACTCCCGTCGCAGCCGTCCCATCCGTCACCATGGGGCTAGGATGAGAGATCGGCTCACTCACCGGGCGGTGGGCCCGGTCGCGGTGGGAGACTTGCCACATGCCCCTCACCGAGCCTTACGACGACCACCTCCCGCAGGAGGATCCGGTCGCGCTCGACGGTGCTGTGGGCAACCCGGACGACAACGTAGTCACCGACACATCGCGCGCATCGGACCCGACAACGGACGACGGCCCCACCGCCGAGCCGGAGCCGACCCTGCCCGAGCCGGTCCGGCAGCGGATCGTGACGCTCACCGCTGCGGTGCTGCCCACCCTCCCCACCGACGAGGTCCCGGTGCCGTTGCGCCGGGTGGCAAAGTTCGCCCCCAACCGCCGCGCCCGGCTCGGCGCGCCGGTCATCGCCGCCCAGCTCACCGCCGACCCGCTGTTCCGGCAGCGGGTCACCGCGCGGGTCCTGTCCGACGCCGGTGACCTCGGCGCGGCAGTGGTCGAGGGCACCGCGCCGGCCGCCGCCGACCCGGTCGAGGTGGCCGCGCTGGCCTACCTGGCCCGGCCCCGCGGCTGGCGGGAGCTGATCGACGCCAGCGGCGCGGCCGTGCGCGCCGAGGCGGACAGCGCCGTCGTCGCCGAGTTGGTCCGCGAGGCCGAGCAGCGGGCCACCCGGGCCGAGCACGACCGCGCTGTGGCCCGGGTCGAGGCCGAGAAGCTCCGCGACGAGTTGGCCCGCGTCCGCGAGGAGCTGGGTCAGCTGCGTGAGGAGTCCCGGCAGGTGGCCCGCACCCTGCGGGAGACCCAGGCCCGTGAGCGGAAGGCCACCGAGCTGCTGGCCACCGAGCGCGGCCGGGCCGCCCGGGCCAGCGCCGACGTGGACGCCGAACTCCGCCGTGCCCGGGCCCGGCTGGCCGAGGCCGAGGCCGCCGCCGGGGTGGCCCGGGCCAGCGCCAAGGAGGCACGCTCGGTCGACGACGCCCGGCTCTGGCTGCTCCTGGAGACCATCGGTCAGGCCGCCGTCGGGCTGCGCCGGGAGCTGGCGCTCGACCCGGTGGACAAGCTCCCCGCCGACTTCGTCGCCGACGCGTTCGCCGAGCAGCCGGGCACCGCCCCGGCCGGCCCCGCCGCCCGCGCCCGCGACACCGACGATCCGGCCCGGCTCGACCAGTTGCTCGCCCTGCCCCGGGCGCACCTGGTGGTGGACGGTTACAACGTCACCAAGCGTGGCTTCGGCGAGATGTCCCTGGAGCAGCAGCGCAAACGACTGATCACCGGGCTGGGCGGGATCGCCGCGCAGACCGGCGACGAGGTCACAGTGGTCTTCGACGGCGCCGAGCGGATGCACGGGCTGCCGCCCGCGCCGCGCGGCGTACGGGTGCTCTTCTCCCGCAAGGGTGAGACCGCCGACGAGCTGATCCGGCGACTGGTCCGCGCCGAGCCGGCGGGCCGGCCGGTGGTCGTGGTCTCGTCGGACCGCGAGGTCGCCGACGGGGTACGCCGGCACGGCGCGTACCCGCTGGGCGCTGACTCGCTGCTGCGGCGGCTCGCCCGCTCCTGAGCGCAGCGGGCCGACAGGTCGACGGGTCGCAGGACGACGTCAAGGTCTTCGTCGACCGGGACTGGTCGACGCTTGCCGGTGCGGTGATGGGCGGCGTCGATGTGGATGCTCATCGACGCGCCGTGGCTGGCCGAGGGGGTCGGTAGTCGTCGGGTCTGGCGCCGGTTCCTTGATGTCGGGGGTTCTGGGCGGGTGGGATACCCCGATATCGCTGATCTGGAGTGGATCTAGCCCCGAAACGGGCGGTCGGACGGGGTTCCTGTCGTACCCGGTGGTTAGTGTCGATGTCACCGACGGTGCTCGCTCGGCGACGGCAGGAGTCGCCCGAGCGCCGCGAGCCGATCAGGAGGGCGTGATGCTCATCGACTGCGACGGGTGCGCGAAGCGGGCCGACGGCTGTTCCGGCTGCCCGCTGACCGCCCTGTTCGACGAGACGTCCCCGGCGGCCGGGCTGGTCGCCGCCGAGGTCGAGGCCATCGAGGTGCTCGCCCGGGCCGGCTTCGAGGTGGAGGTGCTGGCCGCGCCCGCGCGCCCGCAGGCAGCCCGCCGTCGCGCCAGCCGCCGCGTCGCCTGAGCGCGACACCGCGCCCGGAAGCGGGCTTTTCGCGGGCCATAGGATGAGCGGTCACGGCGGGAGGAGCGGCGCGATGAACGGGGAACAACTGGTGGTGACGCGGTGACCCCGCGCGGCTGGGCGCTGTTGACCCTGGCCGGGCTGGCCCTCGCGCTGGTCGTGCTGGCCGCGCTGCTCATCCCGTGGCACCGCCCGCCGGCACCCCGGGCCGACCAGCTCGCCGCGCTGGGCGACCTGCCGGCCGAGCAGGTGGCCAAGGGGCGGGAGTTCCGGGCCGCGCTGCGTCCCGGTGGCTACGCCGCGCTCGCCGTTGGGCTGCTGATCGCCCTCGCGCTCGGGTTGACCCCGTTGGGCGGTCGCCTGGTCGAGCTGGTGGGCCGGCCGTTCGGTGGGCACTGGGCGGCGCAGGCTGTGCTCGGCGGGCTGGCGGTGGTGCTCGTCGCCGACCTGGTGACGCTCCCGTTCGCCGCCTGGCGGCAGAGCGTGCTCACCCGCTACGGGTTGAGCACCAACGGCTGGAGCGGCTGGGCTGTCGACCTGCTCAAGTCGTACGCCGTCAGCGCGGTGATCGGCGCGGTGGCGCTGTTCGCCTTCTACGCGGTCATCCGGCTCGCGCCACGCTGGTGGTGGGCGTTCGGTGCGGCCGGCGCGGCGGTGCTTGTGGGGCTGCTGTCGTTCGTGTTGCCGGTGCTGGTGGAGCCGGTGTTCAACCGGTTCACCCCGATGGAGCAGGGCCCGCTGCGCACCGAGCTGATGAGCATGGCCGCCCGGGACGGGGTGCCGGTGCGTGACGTGCTGGTCGCCGACGCCTCCCGGCGCACCAGGGCGGTCAACGCGTACGTCTCCGGTCTCGGTCCGACCCGACGGGTGGTCGTCTACGACACGCTGCTGCGTGAGGCGACCCCGGCCGAGGTGACCGCCGTCGTGGCGCACGAGTTGGGGCACGCGAAGGACTCCGACGTGGCGGCCGGCACGCTGACCGGGGCGCTGGGCGCCGCGGCCGCCGTGGTGGCGCTCTACCTGCTGGGCTCGTGGGGGCCGCTGCTGCGGCTGGCGGGTGTCGACTCGGTGGCCCAGCCGCGCGCGTTCCCGCTGCTGGTCGCCCTGGTCACAGTGGCCGGGCTGGTTGCCGCTCCGGTGCAGGCGCTGATGTCCCGCCGGGTGGAGGCGCGGGCCGACGCGCACGCGCTCGCGCTCACCAACGACCCGGAGTCCTTCGAGTCGATGCAGCGCCGGCTCGGCTCGGTCAACCTCGGCGACCCCGACCCGCCCCGCTGGGAATACCTCTATTCGGCCTCACATCCGTCGACAGTGGAGCGGATGGCCGCCGCCCGCGCGTACGCCCGGGAGGCCGGCCGATGAACCGCACCCTGCTGATCACCAATGACTTTCCGCCCCGTCCGGGTGGGATCCAGTCGTTCGTGCACAACCTCGCGGTCCGTCAACCGGCCGGCTCGGTGGTCGTCTACGCGTCGAGCTGGCGCGGGGCAGCGAAGTTCGACGCCGACCAGCCGTTCGAGGTGATCCGGGAACGTACCCGGGTGTTGCTGCCCACCCCGTTGATCGCCCGCAGGGCGGCCCGGTTGGCTCGCTCGTACGACTGCGACACCGTGTGGTTCGGCGCGGCGGCCCCGTTGGGCCTTCTCGCGGCCGGCCTGCGGCGGCGTGCCGAAATCCGCCGGGTGGTGGCGCAGACCCATGGCCACGAGATCGGTTGGGCGGCGGTGCCGGCCGCCCGGCCGGCGCTGCGGCGCATCGGTCGGGGTGTGGACGTGACCACCTATCTCGGCGAGTACACCCGTAGCCGGTTGGCCCGGGTGCTGGACGGGGTGACCGAGCTGCGCCGCCTCGCGCCCGGGGTCGACGTGGACACCTACCACCCGAGCGTGGACGGTGAACAGGTCCGGGCCCGGCTCGGGTTGACCGACCGGCCGGTGGTCGTCTGTGTGTCCCGGCTGGTGCCGCGCAAGGGTCAGGACACCCTGATCCGGGCGCTGCCGGAGATCCGCCGCCGGGTGCCCGACGCGGCGCTGCTGATCGTCGGTGGCGGGCCGTACCGGGCGACCCTGGAGAAGCTGGCCCGCCAGACCGGTGTGGAACGGGATGTGGTGTTCACCGGCACGGTGCCGTCGGTCGAGTTGCCGGCGCACTACGCGGCCGGTGACGTCTACGCGATGCCGTGCCGCACCCGCAACCGTGGCCTCGACGTCGAAGGGCTGGGCATCGTCTATCTGGAGGCATCCGCGGCCGGTCTGCCGGTGGTGGCCGGTGACTCCGGGGGCGCGCCGGACGCGGTCCGCGAGGGGGAGACCGGCTACGTCGTGCGCGGTCGGGATGTCGCCCAGCTCGCCGACCGGGTAGCCCGGCTGCTCGCCGACCGGGACCTGGCCCGTCAGCTGGGCGCGGCCGGCCGGGCGTGGGTGGAACGGGAGTGGCGCTGGGAGGCGCAGGCGGAACGCATGGCGGCACTGCTCGCCGGCTGATCGCCGCCCGCGTTCAGCTCTCCCGGGCGGGCGCGTAGCGCGGCACGTACTCCTGGCCGGTGAGCTGCTGGATCGCCGCCATCACCTCGTCGGTGACAGTTCGGATGTCCCGCGGCCCGTTGATCCGTTCGGCGACCGGGATCGGCGGGCCGAACCGCAGGGTGATCGGGTGTCGACGGGGCAGCCGTGCGTCGACCGGCAGCACGTCGGCGGTGCCGAGCACGCCCACCGGGATGATCGGCACGCCGGCGTCGCGGGCCAGTCGGGTCATCCCGACCCGCCCCCGGTAGAGCCGCCCGTCCGGGGAACGGGTGCCCTCCGGGTAGACGGCGACCAGGCCGCCGGCGCGCAGCACCGGGACGGCGGCGTCGAGGGCGCGCAGGGCGGCCCGGCCGTCGGTGCGGTCGACCGGGATGGCGCCCATGCCGGCGACGATCCGCCGGTTGAGCCAACCGGCCGGGCCCCGGCCGTTGAAGTACTCGACCTTCGCCCAGAAGGTGACGTGTCGGGGTGTCGAGGTGACGAGAAACAGCTCGTCGGCGACGGAGAGGTGATTGCCGGCGAGGATCGCGCCGCCGTGTCGGGGCAGATGCTCAAGCCCTTCCACCCGGGGCTGCCAGCCAAACCGCAGGGCGGCGCCGACGGTCAGCTTGGTGACGTCGTACAGCAGGGGCACGTGTCCTCCGGGTCGGGTTTCAGGCCCGCGCCGGGCCGAGGTGGGCGTCCAACGCGGCGCGCAGCAGGGCATCGTCGTCGGTGGCGCCGGTGGCCAGCGGCAGGCTGCCCCAGGCCCAGAGTTGGGCGATGCCGTGCAGGTTCGCCCACAGCGCGCCGGCCAGCACCGCCGCTGGCGCGTCGGTGGGCCGGCGCGCCTGCGCCACCAGATCGGCCAGCACGGCGAACAGCGGCAGGCTCGTCTCGCGCAGCCGCAGTCGGCCGCTGTCCAGCAGGTCGTGGCGGAACATCAGCTCGAACATGCCGCGGTGGGCCGCCGCGAAGTCCAGGTACGTCCGGGCCAACGCTGTCAATTGGGTACGGGGATCCGGGTCGGCGTCGCGCAACGTTCGCTCGACCCGGGCGGTGAGGTCGGCGAAGCCCTCCCGGGCGATGGCGGAGAGCAGGTCGACGTGGGTGGGAAAGTAGCGGCGCGGTGCGCCGTGCGAGACCCCGGCACTACGGGCGATCTCCCGCAGCGACACCGCCGACTGGCCCTCGCGCAGCACCAGGTCCACCCCGGCGGCCACCAACCGCGCCCGCAGCCCTGTCTCGTCCGCGTCCATAGACACTGTCTACCAGTCGAGGTAGACGCTGTCTACCTCGGTGCCGGATCTCCCGGGCGGTCTGCCGTCCGCAGACCGGTGAGGGGTTTCGTGAAGTCGGGGTGTCGTGCGCGAGGGATACCCCGACATCACGAAAGACGAGTGGATCACGTGCGTCGGTCGGGGGGTGGTTGGGCCGGGCAGGTTCAGCGGATGCGGGCCAGGATGCGATCGGCGGGGGCCGGGCGGCCGAAGTGCCAACCCTGAGCCGCGTCGCAGCCGATCGCGCGTAGCCGCTCGGCCTGCCCGGCGGTCTCCACCCCTTCGGCGGTGACGGTCAGGTCCAGCGCGTGCGCCAGCGAGACCAGGGAGGCGAGAATCCGCTCGTCGGTGCGGCCGACGGAGGGCGACCGCAGGCCCGCCACGAACTCCCCGGCCACCTTCAGTTCGGTCACCGGCAGATCCCGCAGGTACGCCAGGTTGCTGTAACCGGTGCCGAAGTCGTCGATGGCGATGCGGACCCCGAGGTCGGCGAGGACCCGCAGGGCGCGGACCGGCTCCTCGGCGGTGCTCATCATCGTGCTCTCGGTGATCTCCAGTTGGAGTCGCTCCGGTGGCAGGCCGGTCCGCCGCAGCAGCGCGCGGACCTCCTGCACCAACCCGGGCCGGTGCACCTGCCGCACCGCCAGGTTGACACTGACGAAGGGCGCGGCGACACCCCCGGCCGACCACGCCTCGGCCTCGCGGCACGCCTCGGCCAACACCCAACCGCCCAACTGGACGATCAGGCCGGTCTCCTCGGCCAACCCGATGAAGCTGTCCGGGCGCAGCACCCCCAACTCGGGGTGGCGCCACCGGACCAGCGCCTCCACGCCGACCAGGCTGCCGTCGCGCAGCGAGGTCAGCGGCTGGTAGTCGAGGTAGAACTCGCCCCGCTCCAACGCCGCCGGGATGGCCGCGGAGAGCGCGTACCGGGCCAGCTCACGTTGGTTGCGCTCGGCGTCGTACAGCGCCCAGCGCGCCCCACCGGCGGACTTCGCCCAGTGCAGGGTGCTGTCGGCGGCCCGCATCAGGTCCGTGGGGTTCGCCCCGGCCACCTGGCGCTCAACGATGCCGATGCTCGCCGATATCTGAAGCTCGTGCCCGTCGACCAGGGCCGGTGTGCGTACCGCGGCGAGCGCCGTCTCGGCCACCGCCACCATGTCGTCGGTGCCGGCGGTGCGTTCCACCAGAATGACGAACTCGTCGCCGCCGAGCCGGGCCACCAGGTGCTCACCCATTGACTTGCGCAGCCGCTCGGCCACAGTGGCCAGCAGCAGGTCACCGATCTGGTGCCCCAGCGTGTCGTTGACCACCTTGAAGCGGTCCAGGTCCAGGAAGCACACCCCGACCCGCTGCGCGCCCCGGCCCGGCTCGTTGAGCGCAGCGGCGAGCCGTTCGGTGAACAGCGTCCGGTTGGGCAGGCCGGTGAGCGGGTCGTGGGTGGCCTGATGTCGGAACCGGGCCTCGCTGGCCCGCAGTGCCCGCTCGGCCTGGGTGCGGGCGCGCATGGCGGCGCGGCGGATCGACTCCTGCTCGTCGAGGGTCCGGTCGCGCAGCGCGCGGGCGTAGCCGGTCGTCACGGCCGCCAGCAGCCGGGCCATCCGGTCCTCGACGTCCTCGGCCACCAAGCCCAGGTCACGCACCAGGCGGAGCTGGATGACCTCGACGGTACGACCCAGCCCCTCGGCGGAAGCGATGTGCGCGGCGACCAACTCGGCACCGACCCGGTGCCCGGCACGCAGGTCGAAAGGCTCGGTGAGCAACGCCCCGGCCAGTTGCCCGGTGAGCCGGTCCAGCAGGGACTCCAACTGGGCCTGGGTCATCGGTAGGTAGCTGGTGCCGGAGACCGCCTTCGCCCAGGCCCGGGCGAACGTCCCCGGGCAGGGGTTCGCCCCGGGCGACTCAGCCACCGAGGCGCCCGACGCCGCCCATGAAGACCGCGCGCTCGGCGTCCTCCGCGCTCTCCGGGGTGTCCGGTCGCCACTGGGGCACCCAGACCACGCCGGGGTCGAGCAGCTCGAAGCCGTCGAAGAGCGTGGTCAGCTCGGCGCGGCTGCGCACCGACAGCGGGTTGTCGGTACGCCGGTAGACCCGCTCCGCCTCGGCGCGCTCGTCCTCGCTGCGCCCGTCGTCGCTGGCCTGCGACAGCACCAGGTAGCTGCCGGGCGCCAACGCGTCCCGCAGCGTCCGCAGCAGCTCCGCCGGCCGGTCGTCGTCGGAGACGAAGTGCAGGACGGCCACGACCATCACGGCCACCGGTTGGCTCAGGTCGAGCAGCTTGCGGACGTCCGGATGGGCCAGGATCGCCTCCGGGTTGCGCAGGTCCTCCTGTACGACTGCGGCCTGCTCGTTGCCGGCGAGGATCTCGCGGCTGTGCGCCACCGCCACCGGGTCGACGTCCACATAGACCACACGCGCCTGCGGGTCGAGCTGCTGGGCGATCTCGTGCACGTTGCCGACCGTCGGGATGCCCGAACCGATGTCCAGGAACTGCTTGATCCCGGCGTCGGCAAGGTGGTGCACGGCGCGACGCAGGAACGCCCGGTTGGCCTGGGCCATCAGAGGTGCCTCGGGCACCGCGGCGACCATGGCCTGCGCGGCGGCCCGGTCGGCGGCGAAGTTGTGCGAGCCGCCGAGGTAGTAGTCGTACATCCGCGCGACGCTCGGGCGCTCGATGTCGATGGTGTCGGGTGCCCAGTCCGGCCGCTGCATGCGTTTCACCCCTCGAATCCGCGACGCGAGCATCGTCGCCCGCGCGGGTATTGTGCACCCGCCACGCACGCCAGACCATAGCGCGCCGAAGGTTGCTCGCCGACGTCGGTCGATGCGCGACGGTCCGCGCCGGGGAGAAGCTGGCGCGGACCGTCGGTCGTTTCGTCCCGCTCGACGAGCGGGAGGCAGATCAGAACTTCGGCGCGTCCGGTGCCTCGAGCAGGCCCAGCCGGAGCGCGGTCATCAGGGCCTGAGCCCGGTTGGCCGCGCCGAGCTTCTCGTAGAGCTTCGAGATGTGCGTCTTCGCCGTGGACTCGCTGACGAACAGCTGCTTGGCGATGCCCGCCACGCTCATCCCGTCGGCGAGCAGCCGCAGCACCTGCCCCTCCCGCGGAGACAACTGCGGGCCGGACGGGGCGAGCCGGCGCTTCATCGCCTCGGCCAGGTCGGCCGCGGTGAACGCGCTGGGGGAGGAGGCGGCGTGCCGTGCGGCGGCCACCACCTCGTCGGCCGGGGCGGTCTTCGGCACGAAGGCGCTCGCGCCGGCCTCCAGAGCCCCGAAGAGCTGATCGTCGCCGGCGTACATGGTCAGCACCACGATGCCCATCGACGCGCTGGACTTGCGCAGTGCGCGGGTGGCCTCCAGGCCGCTGCCGTCGGGCAGCCGCAGATCCATGATCACCACGTCCGGCTGCAAGGCGCCGGCCTGGCGTACTCCCTCCGCCGCCGTGGCCGCCTCACCGACGACCTCGAACTGGCGGTCGCGCTCGAAGGCGTGCCGCAAACCCTTGCGAATCAGGTCATGATCGTCGACAAGGAGGACCTTGGTACGGGTGGCCGGTATCGGACTTGTGGTCATCCTCGGGTTACTCCCCTTCTGGTGCTGCGCTGCCGCGCACGTTATCGCGCCGGGCCGAGGTGCCGAGAACCACCGCCACGGTCGTGCCGCTGGGTTGCCGCGGCCTGATCTCCAACCGGCCCCGGATACGTTCCGCCCTCTCGGCCATGATCGCAAGACCGTACCGCCCGTCCGGGCGCTGGTCAGCCATCCCCTGACCGTCATCCGACACTTCTATTTGCGCGTACGGGGGGTCGACCTCACACGTGACCCACAAATTCGACGCCCCGGCGTGCTTGCGCGCGTTGGTCACCGCCTCCTGCGCGATGCGCAGCAACTCGGCTTCGGTGGCGGCCGGCAACCGGGCGGTGGACTCGTCCAGCGAGAGGTGCACCCGCAGCCCGCCGGACGCGCCCACGGTGCGCGCGTACTCGGCGATCGCCGCGGCCAACCCACCCTGCCGGTCCACCTCGCTGCGCAACTCGAAGAGGCTCAGCCGCAGCTCCTGGATCACCCGGGTCACCTCGCCGCGCAGCGTACGCAGGGCCTCGGCGGTCTCGTCGGCGTCGTCGTAGACGGTGGCCAGGGCGTTGTCGATGCCGTAGCCGACCATCACCAGCTCCTGGGCCACCCCGTCGTGGATCTCCCGGGCCAGCCGCTGCCGTTCCTCGTTGGTGGCCAGTGAGCGCACCTCGTCGAAGAGCAGCGCCGCCTCCAGCCGCAGCGCGGCCGGGCGGGTCAGCGCGGTCACCCGGGACACCACCGGCGGTGGGTACGCGTGCGCGGCGTCGGCCTCCAGCACCACCAGACCCACGGTGCGCACCCCGGCGACCAGCGGAATGATCAGCGCGGACACGTCGCCGCCGCGGTGCGAGCGGGACTGCGACCGGGCGGCGGTGGTGGCCTGCTGGGTGGCCCAGGCGTCGGCGATCGCCGAGTCGGCGTCCAGCGTCGTCTCCCAGTCCACCCGGTCGACACCGGCCTGGGCGAGCACCACGAGCCGACCGCCGCCGCTGGCCGACAGCACCGCGCCCCGGTCCGCGCGGGCCACCGTCCGCAGCTCCTCCAGCAGGTGCTCGGAGATGCCGCCCGGGTCCAGGGTCGCCCCGGGCAGCTGCCGGGCCACCGTTCGCAGTTGGGTCAGCAGCCGGGTCGCCTCGGCGTACGGCTGGGGTTTGCCCTCACCGCGGACCGCCATCACCCGGTGCAGCGTGCCGGCGGCATAGAGCCCCAGCGCCGCCAGGATCAGCCACTGCGCGCAGACCGCGAGGTAACCGAGCTGGCCGAGCTGGAGACCACCGTCGACCCGGGTCAGCGCGCCGCTGAGCAGCAGGGTGGCGGCGGTGACCACGAGCAGCGCGGCGCCCTCCGGGAAGCGGCGGCGCAGCGCGGTGACTGTCACCGGAACCGCCAGGTAGGGCAGCACCGCCGAGGCGCCCAGGCCGTCAACAGTGCCACCGATCGACGCCACAGCGGCGACGTGGCTCGCGGCCAGCCCCAGCACCAGCACCTCGGCCACCCGGCTCAGCGGGCCGACCAGCCGGTGCTGCGGTGCCAGCAGTGAGGGCAGCCCGGCCACCGCCAGCAGCGCGATCCACCACAGCTGGGTGACGTCGCGGGTGGCGAACAGGGTCAGGATGGCGACCAGCGCCAGCATCACCACGCGGGCGGCCGCGGCGAGGGGATGCGGGTGCGGGGCGGTGGCTGTGGATGCGGGCACGTGACGGATGGTAGTCAGCCTCGGTAGATATCGGCGATCTCCGCCGCGTACGTCTTGTGGACAACCTGGCGCTTGACCTTGAGCGACGGGGTCAGCTCGCCGGTCGACTCGGTGAAGTCGCGGGGCAGGACCCGGAACACCTTGATCGCCTCGGCCTTCGACACGGCCTGGTTCGCGGCGTCGATCGCGGCCTGGATCTCCTTGCGGAGGCTCTCGTGCTCGCGTAGCTGCTCGACAGGGGTGTCGAGGGGCATCCCGGCGCTCTCCAGCCAGGTCGGCAGCGCTTCCTCGTCGACGGTGACCAGCGCCGCGATGAACGGCTTCCGGTCGCCGACCACGACACACTGGCTGATCAACGGGTGCGCCCGGACCAGGTCCTCCAGTACCGCCGGGGCGACGTTCTTGCCGCCGGCGGTGACGATCAGCTCCTTCTTGCGGCCGGTGATGCTCAGGTAGCCGTCGGAGTCGAGCTGGCCCAGGTCACCGGTGCGGAACCAGCCGTCGGCGCTGATCGTCTCGGCGGTCGCTGTCTCGTTGCGCCAGTAACCCTGGAAGATCAGCGCACCGGAGATCAGGATCTCGCCGTCGTCCTCGATCCGCACCGTCACACCGGGCAGCGGACGGCCGACGCTGCCCATCCGGGTGCCGCTGGGCAGGTTCGCTGCGGCGGCGGGCGAGGTCTCGGTGAGGCCGTAGCCCTCCAGGACCGTCACGCCGATGCCCCGGAAGAAGTGGCCGAGCCGGGCGCCGAGTGGCGCGCCGCCCGAGATCGCGTCCCGGCACCGGCCGCCGAGCGCGGCGCGCAGCTTGCGGTAGACCAGCCGGTCGAAGACCACGTGCTGGGCGCGCAGCGCCAGGCCAGGTCCGCCCGGGGTCTCCAGCGCCTCGCTGTACGCGATGGCGACCTGCTCGGCGCGGGCGAAGACGCCGCCCTTGCCGTCCGCCTCGGCCTTCTGCTTGGCGGCGTTGTAGACCTTCTCGAAGACCCGGGGTACAGAGAGCACGAAGGTGGGTCGGAACGCCTGCAGCTCGGCGACCAGGTTCTTGGTGTCGGCGCAGTGCGCCATGGTGGCCCGCGCCTGCACGACGCCGATCTGGATGAGTCGGGCGAAGGCGTGCGCCAGCGGGAGGAAGAGCAGGGTGCTCGCGCCGGCGTTGAACAGGTTCGGCAGCACCGGCACCGCGTTGGCGATGTCGGCGTACATGTTGCGGTGGGTGAGTACGCAGCCCTTGGGTCGGCCGGTGGTGCCGCTGGTGTAGATGATCGTGGCCAGGTCGTCGGCGCGGACGGCCTTGCGCCGCTGCTCGACCTCGGCCAGCTCGATCGCGGCGCCGGTGCTGACCAGCTCGTCGACGCCGCCGCTGTCGATCTGCCAGACCTGGCTCAGGTCGGGCAGCCGGTGCCGGACACCGGCGACCAGTGCGGCGTGCGCCTCGCTCTCCACCACGACGGCGACCGCGTTGGAGTCCTCGAGGATCCACGCGGCCTGCTCGGCGCTGGACGTCTCGTAGATCGGTACGGTCACCGCGCCGACGGTCCAGATGGCGTAGTCCAGCAGCGTCCACTCGTAGCGGGTGCGGCTCATCAGCCCGACCCGGACGCCGGGCTCGATGCCGGCGGCGATCAGCCCGCGGGCCACGGCGGCCACCTCGTCGCGGAACTGGAGGCAGGTCACCTCGGTCCATTCGGTGACGGTGCCGTCGGTGCGTGGAGTGGGGCGGGCGAACTGGACGGTGTCGGGCGCGACTTCGGCGTTGTCCCAGACCGGATCGGTGAGGTTGGCCGCGTCGCCAACGGTGACGATCGGCGGGACGGAGAACTCGCGCACCTGCACTCCTTCGTGCTCGCACTGGTCGGGCTGGCCGCCGCCGTGGGCGTCGGCATGTGTCGAAACCTACCCGGCGGGCGGTCGGGGTGAGACAACCAGGAGGCGGGTAGCCTCCCCCCATGGCGGACTCCTCCACCCAGTCGATCATCATCGGCGCCGCACCGGATCGGGTGACGGCGGTCATCTGCGACTTCGCGCGCTACCCGGAGTGGACCGAGGCGGTGCGCCGCGCCGAGGTCGTCGAGGAGTACGAGGACGGCTACGCCAGTCAGGTGCGATTCACCATCGACGCCGGTGTGTTGGCCGACGAGTACGTGCTCGCCTACGAGTACGCCGAGGACCTGTCCCGGATCGAGTGGCACCTGGTCGCCCCGTCGAAGATGCAGAAGGCCCAGCGTGGTTCGTACGACCTGGTGGGTAACCAGGACGGCAGCACGACGGTGACCTACACGCTGGAGGTCGACCTGTCGGTCGGCATGCTCGGGATGTTTCGGCGCAAAGCCGAGAAGATGATCATGGACACCGCGTTGAAGCAGCTCAAGCGCCGGGTAGAAGCAACCGGTGCGGCGCAGTGACGTGTCCGGTGGCACGGTAGAGGAGCCGACGGTGGGCGGAACGGATCCGGGTTCGGCCCGGGAAGAGGCGGAGCGGCTGGTCGCCACCCTGCTGGCGGGGGCGCGACTGGCCTCCGCCGGCTCGGCGGGCGGCGCGCTCGGCTCGTTGGGCGGGATGCTGTCCGGTGTCCTCGGTCACAGCGCCGGGCCGGACGCCCGCCCCGGCGCCGGTGGTGCTTTCGCCACCGGTTCGGCCGAATGCTGCGTCTGCCCGGTCTGTCGGGGCATCGCCGCGTTGCGTGACCCGAGTCCGGAATTCGCCGAGCGGCTCGCTACCGGCGCCGGAGACCTCGCCGCGGGCGTCGCCAGCCTGCTCCGCGCGTTCTCCCCGCCGGAACCGGCCGCGCCGAGCCCCGCCGAGCCGGCCGCCGAACAGACCGGCCCGCCCTCGCCGGCACCCGCCGCGAGCACCGACGACGTGCTCCCCGAGCCACCCCCGAGCGCCCCGCCCACCGCGACAGTCGACGACCACGTGTGGCGCGATGCCACCCGTACCGGGCATGATTCTCAGCCGGCGCCGGAGCGGGATGTCTGGTCGGTCGCCACCCGGACGGCGGACCCACTCGCCCCGGCCGCCGCACCACCCGTCGACGAGGCCGGGACGGCGACCGTACCGGCACCGACCACCCGTCCCGTGGTGCCCGCCTCGCGGGTGCCCGATGACGCCGACGCGGAAGCATCGGGCGACGGCGCCTGAGCGCGGGACCTTCCGACCCGGACCGGCACTGGGCCGGAACCTGGGCCGGACAGCACAGCAGAGGGGGGCGGTAGCGGTGACGCTGACCATCGGAGTCGACGTCGGTGGCACGAAGGTGGCCGGCGGTGTCGTGGACGACACCGGCACGGTCCTCGTGCAGACCCGACGGGACACTCCCGCCGATGACGTGGCGAAGACCCGCGACGTCATCATCGAGTTGGTCGGCGAGCTGGCTGCCGGGCGGACCATCGAGGCCGTCGGCATCGGCGCGGCCGGTTGGATCGACGCCAGCCGTTCGACAGTGCTCTTCGCCCCCAACCTGGCCTGGCGTGACGAACCGCTGCGCGAGTACGTCAGCGAGGCCGTCGGGCTGCCGGTGATCGTGGAGAACGACGGGAACGTCGCCGCGTGGGCCGAGTTCCGCTACGGCGCGGCCCGCGACGCCGACGACTCGATGATCATGTTCACCATCGGCACCGGTGTGGGCGGCGGCATCGTCCTCGGTGGCGACCTGATGCGCGGCGCGCACGGCATCGCCGCCGAGTTGGGCCACATGCTGGCCGTGCCGGACGGGCACCAGTGCGGCTGCGGCCGGCTGGGCTGCATCGAGCAGTACGCCAGCGGCAGCGCCCTGGTGCGGTTCGCCCGCGCCGGCGCCCGGCAGGAGCCCAACCGGGCCACCGCACTGCTGAAGCTGGCCGGCGGGGAGGCCGAGGCGATCACCGGCCCGATGGTGACCGCCGCCGCGCAGGGCGGCGACCCGGTCTCCGCCGAGGCGTTCGCCCAGATCGGCCGGTGGCTGGGCACCAGCCTCGCCGACATGGCGCAGATCCTCGACCCGCAGACCCTGGTGGTCGGCGGAGGCGTGATCGACGCCGGTGACCTGCTGCTCGGCCCCACCCGGCGCTCGTACCTCGACGCGCTCGCCCAGCGCGGTCGCCTGCCGGTGGCCGAGGTGCTCCCGGCGGAGCTGGGCAACAGCGCCGGGGTGATCGGTGCCGCTGACCTGGCCCGCCGGATCTGAGGCGGTCCGGGATGGGCGTGCCGCTGCGCGTGGTGTCGTACAACATCCACAGCCAGCGCGACGACACCGCCGCGCTGGCGGCGGTGGTCCGGGCCGCGACGCCGGACGTGGTGATCGTGCAGGAGGGGCCGCGCCGGTTCCGGTGGCGACAGAAGTCCGCCACGTTGGCCGAGTCGTTCGGTCTGGTGGTGGCCGCAGGTGGGCTGCCCGCCCTGGGCAACCTGCTCCTGACCAGCCTGCGGGTCCAGGTGCTGGGCACCCGCTGCCAGCGCTTTCCGCTGACCCCCGGCCGGCACCTGCGCGGCGCCGCGTACGCCGACTGCCGGGTCGGTGACGCCCGGTTCACACTCGCCGGGTCGCACCTGTCCACCGACCCGGCCGAGCGGCCCTCCCAGGCCACCGAGTTCAAGCGTGGCCTGGACACGGCGACCAGCCCGGTGCTGGCCGGGGCGGACCTCAACGAGGGGCCGGACGGGCCCGCCTGGGCCACCGTGTCGCGCGGGTTGACCGACGCGGCGGTGGCGGCCGACCGGGCCGAACGGCTCACCTACTCCTGCGCCGACCCGCGCCGACGCATCGACGCGCTCTTCGTCGACCCGCGGATCACAGTGGTGGACTACGACGTGGTGGACACCCCGCAGACCCGCCGGGCCAGCGACCACTTCCCGGTCCTGGTCGACCTGCTGCTACCCACCACCGGCTGACCCCAGGCCCCGGCTCGACCGTCGGCGCGTCCG
This sequence comes from Micromonospora sp. NPDC048947, assembly GCF_040649495.1. NCBI lineage: Bacteria > Bacillati > Actinomycetota > Actinomycetes > Micromonosporales > Micromonosporaceae > Micromonospora > Micromonospora sp. NPDC048947. The sequence goes on along the minus strand of NZ_JBEZFO010000008.1, from coordinate 193,591 downwards.
GCGCAGGACTGGACATCCGGCCCGGTTGTGGAGAGGATTTCGCGGCGACCGGCACGCCTGCCGTACCAAAAGGAGATGTCCCCGGTGTCCACCTCCACCGACCACGGCCGGCCCGACCCGGAGGCGACCTCGCCCGCGGCGAACAGCGACGGCCGCCCGGTCTCCGACCGGGGCGACACGGTCTGCGTCATCGGGGCCGGGGCCAGCGGCCTGACGGCCATCAAGAACCTGCGTGAGCACGGGTTCGGCGTGGACTGCTACGAGCGGGAGACGGGCGTCGGCGGCGCCTGGAACTGGCGGCACGACCGCAGCCCGGTGTACGCCAGCACCCACCTGATCTCGTCGAAGCCGTTCACCCAGTTCCCCGACTTTCCGATGCCGGACTCCTGGCCGGACTACCCGCACCACGGTCAGCTGCTGTCCTACTTCGAGCGGTACGCCGACCACTTCGACCTGCGTTCGCACATCTGGTTCGGCACCGAGGTGATCCGGGTCCAGCCCGTCGACGGAGACCGGTGGGACGTGACCACCCGCTCCACCGGCGGGTACGGCCCCGAGCGCACCGCCCGGTACGCCGCCGTGGTGATCGCCAACGGCCACAACTGGTCGCCGAAGCTGCCCCGCTACGAGGGCCTGGAGGAGTTCCGCGGCGAGATCATGCACGCCTCGTCCTACAAGGACCCGGCGCAGCTGCGCGGCAAGCGGGTGCTGGTGGTCGGTGCCGGCAACACCGGCTGCGACATCGCCGTGGAGGCCGCCCAGCAGGCGTCGCGCTGCTGGCACTCCACCCGGCGGGGCTACTGGTACGCGCCGAAGTACGTGCTCGGTCGCCCCGCCGACCAGGTGAACGACAGCCTGTTGGCGCTGCGGGTGCCGCTGCGGGTGCGGCAGTGGCTCTACCACTGGACGCTGCGGCTGACCGTCGGCGACCTGACCCGCTTCGGCCTGCCCAAGCCCGACCACCGGGTGTACGAGACGCACCCGATCGCGAACAGTCAGCTCGTCTACTACGTGGGCCACGGCGGGATCGGCCCGGTGCCGGACGTCGCCCGGTTCCACCCGTACGCGGTGGAGTTGGCCGACGGCCGCGAGATCGACCCCGAGGTGGTCGTCTTCGCCACCGGTTACCTGCCGCGCTTCGAGTTCCTCGACGCGTCGGTGTTCTCCGACAGCGCGGGCACGGGCCGGCCCACGCTGTGGCTCAACGCGTTCACCCCGGGGCATCCGACCCTGGCAGTCGCCGGCCTGCTGCAACCGGACTCCGGGTTGTTCACCCTGTCGCACTGGCAGACGGTGCTCTTCGCCAGGCTGCTCCAGGCCCGCCGGGACCGGCCGGAACGGGCCACCGCGTTCGCGTCTCGGGTGCGGGAGCGGGCGGGGGAGCGGTACTCCGGGCCGGTCAAGGACAGCAGCCGGCACTGGTTCGAGGTCGGGCACGCCGACTACCTGCGCGCCATCCAACGCGCACTGGTCGAGCTGGAGGGCAAGTGAGCGCGAGGAGTGAGCTCGCGAGCACCGCAGTCGCGAACGAAAGGTTGGCACCGTGAGCGCGAGCGAGCTGCGGATCATGCGGGGCCGGGAGTGGTCCCGGCCGGTACGGCCGGCCCGGCGGGAGGTGCTCAGCGCGGTCCCCGAGCTGGAGGAGGGGCGGCCGCCGCTGCTGTTCGTCCCCGGGTTCGGGCACGGCGCGTGGGCGTTCGCCGAGCACTGGTTGGGTCACGTGGCGTCGCGCGGGTTCCCGGCGTACGCGGTGAGCCTGCGCGGGCACGGTGGCAGTGAGCCGGCGCCGGAGGCGACGCTGCGGGCGTACGCCCACGACGTGGTCCAGGTGGCCGCGAGCCTGCCGCGGCAGGCGGTGCTGGTGGGGCACGGCGCCGGGGCCCTGGTGGTGGCACACGCGTTGGCCCGCTACCCGGCGCGGGGCGCGGTGCTGGTGGCTCCGGTCTTCGGCGGCTGGGGGGTGCTGGGCGCGGCGTTGCGCCGCAACCCGGCGGGCACGTTGCCGGCGGTGTTCGGCGGGCCGTTGCGGCTCAACCGGGGGCAGCTGTTCAGCCGCGAGTTGCCCGACGAGGAGGCCCGGCGGTATGTCGGACGCCTCGGTCGGGCGGGTCGGCGGGCCCAGTGGGCGCTGCTGGGCGAGCCGGAGGCCGAGCCGGCCGTGGGCTCGCCCCCGGTGTTGGTGCTGGGCAGCCCGGACGACCGGGTGGTGCCGGCGTCGACATTGACCCGGGTGGCCCGTCGGTACGGGTCGGCCCCGCTGCTCTTTCCCGGAATGGGCCACGACCTGATGCTGGACGCGCGGTGGGCGGAGCCGATCGACGCGATCCTGGACTGGCTGGAGAAGGAGCCGGTGACGCGCTGAGAGGCCAGGCCGTGGGAGCTCAGCCGCCGGCCGGGTGGACGGCCGGGCTGCCGGCCGGGGTGGCCGGCCGGGGCACCCGAGCCGTGCCGTCGGAGCCGGTGTCGGTGCCGGCCAGGCGACTGATCAGACCGCCGCCCTCGTCCAGGGCACGCAGGTAGGAGCGGGCCCAGGCCCGGATGTCGTGTTGGTGCAGGTGGGCGCGCATGGCCCGCATCCGCTGGGTGGTGTCGGCCGGGTCGGCCCGCAGCGCCGCGCGCAGGCCCTGCTTGAGCCCTTCCAGGTCGTGCGGGTTGACCAGGTACGCCTGGGACAGTTCGGCGGCGGTGCCGGCGAACTCGCTGAGCAGCAGTGCGCCGGTGTCGTCGACCCGCGCGGCCACGTACTCCTTGGCGACCAGGTTCATTCCGTCGCGCAACGGGGTCACCGCCATCACGTCGGCGACCCGGTAGAGCGCGGCCAGCTCGGCCCGGTCGAAGGGCTGGGTGAGGTAGTGGATCGCGGGCTCACCGACCCGGCCGAACTCGCCGTTGATCCGGCCGACCTCGCGTTCGATGCGCTCGCGCAGGATCTGGTACTGGCCGACACGTTCCCGGCTCGGCATGGCGACCTGCACCAGCACCGTGTCGCGGACCTTGACGTCACCGCTGGCGAGCAACTCGCTGTACGCCTTGAGGCGCTGCTCGATGCCCTTTGTGTAGTCCATCCGGTCCACGCTGAGGACCACCTGCCGGGGATCGCCGAGGTCCTGACGGAGCCGGTGGGCCCGGGCGGCCACGTCCGGGCGGTCGGCGAGAGCTGCCATCTCGGCGGTGTCGATGGAGACCGGGAACGCGCCGATGCGGACGACCCGGTCGTCGATGCCGATCCGCCGGTCGGTGGCCGGCAGCTCCAGCACCCGGGTCACCAACTGGGCGAAGTTGTGCGCCGCCTGCACCCGCTGGAAGCCGACCAGGTCGGCGCCGAGCATGCCGCGCAGCAGTTCGGCCCGGCGGGGCAGTTGCATGAACAGCTCCGGTGGCGGGAACGGCACGTGCAGGAAGAACCCGATGCGCAGGTCCGGGCGGAGCGCGCGCAGCAGACCGGGGACCAGTTGCAGGTGGTAGTCCTGCACCCAGACCACGGCGCCCGGCTCGGCCACCTCCGCTGTCGCCTCGGCGAAGCGCTGGTTGACCCGCTGGTACGCCTCCCACCACCGACGGTGGTGCTGCGGCTGTTCCACGGAGTCGTGGTAGAGCGGCCAGAGGGTGGCGTTGGCGAACCCCTCGTAGTGGTCGCGCAGGTCTTCCGGGCTGAGCGCGACGGTGTGCATCCGCACGCCGTCGACGTCCGGCAGGGCGGGGGCCGGCCCGGTGCCACCGGCCCAGCCGACCCAGGTCGCCGGGGTGTGCCGCAGGAGCGGGTGCAGCGCGCTGACCAACCCGCCCGGGCTGCGCCGCCACTCGCAGGCCCCGTCCGGGGCCTGGTTGTCGTCGATGGGGAGGCGGTTGGCCACCACCACGAGAGAACTCTGTCGCATCTCGGGCATTCCGATCAGCAGAGGACTGACCGCCGCGAGCAAGGAAAAACCGGTCAGTCAGCGGGGGAAGTGACGTACAGCGGTATTCCTACTGACAGTAAGTTACACCACTGTTACGCACCCGGCGGGGCGCTGCTGTCCCGGGATGCGGGCCGACCGTCAGACGACGGCGCCGTTGTCCGGGTCGTCGTCTTCCTCGTCGCCGGGACGCAGCCGCCAGATCAGCGTGACGAAACCGGCCAGGATGCCGGTGAAGCCGAACAGCGTGACCGCAGAGCGGTCGATCGGGAGCAGCCACGGGAAGAGGAACAGCACGAACCCGACGACCACCCCGAGCACGCCGATCACCGCGTACTTGCTGACCCGCGGCAGCGGCGGCGGTGGCGGCGGGTGGTAGCCCTCGTCGTCCTCGTCGTCGGGCAGGTCGGCGCCGAAGGTGTCCAGCCCGTCCAGCAGCGACGGCTCGTCCGGTCGGGTGCCGCGCCCAACGGAAATCCCGGAGATGTCCGTCGCGGACGGCAGCCGGCGAACGTCGGTGGCGGTCGGACCGGGTTCGTCGGTGCCGGAGCGGGCCAGCGGCCCGGAGGTCGGCTCGTCCCGGCTGTCCCGTTCGTCCACGTCCTCCGAGGCCGGCCACGGGTGGTCACCGGGCGTGGAGGTGGTGTGGAAACCCGCCACGATCCGCGCCCACTCGGCGTCGATGTCCGGTTCGTCGCGAGCCGGTGGCTGCTCCGGAGCGGTCTCGTCGGCGAGCTGGGTGAGGTAGTCCCGTGCGGTGGTCAGGTGCGAGCGGTCGACGTAGAGCCTGTCGACCGGCCGGGCCGGCACCGTGGTGGTGCGGGTGACCGGGTTGAGGTCGGCGGAGGGCTGGAGGTAGGCGGCGATCCCACCGGCGGCCAGCACGTCGAGCAGGTGCTCACCGACGCGCGGATCGACATCGCCGACGACGGCGTACTCGTTCGCGTCGAGCCCGTTGTCCCGCCGTCCCCGGCGGGCCCCACCCGCTGACACCCGGACATCCCCCTTAACGCGCCTTCCGGCGCGGCCACCGCTGCCCTTCGGCGCCAGTCCGCACGCCGTGCTCTGAATCGTGACACGTCAGGGCATGGTTCCGGGAGTGCGTTGTGTCGCGTCTTCCAAAGTCACGGCTGCTCCCGCAGGTCGCGGCGGGGCTCCTTTGTCCGTTCTTGCGCGACAAGTGCGATCTCGGTGATCGCGGGAAGGGTCGATGCCTCAGCCCTCCGGACGTCGTCCGTTGTGGTGAGAGCGCTCGCTTCGTAGGCTCGGCGGCGACGACGGCTGGCGCTGTCGCGGGCACACCACGGGAAAGGACGCCGGTGCTCTACTGGCTGCTGAAGTACGTCATCCTCGGTCCGCTGCTCAAGCTGATCTTCCGCCCGCAGGTGGAGGGCCTGCGCAACGTGCCGGCGACCGGGCCGGTGATCCTCGCGAGCAACCACCTCTCCTTCTCCGACTCGATCTTCACGCCGTTGATCACCGCCCGGAAGGTCACCTTCGTCGCCAAGGCCGAGTACTTCACCGGCAAGGGAATCAAGGGCTGGCTGACCAGGATGTTCTTCGTCGGCACCGGCACGATTCCGGTGGACCGCTCCGGTGGTCGGGCCGCCCGCGCCGCCCTGGACACCCAGTTGCAGGTGCTGCGGGCCGGGGGAGTGGCCGGCATCTACCCCGAGGGCACCCGCTCCCCGGACGGGCGGCTCTACCGGGGCAAGACCGGGGTGGCCCGGCTCGCCCTGGAGAGCGGCGCGGTGGTGGTGCCGGTGGCGATGCTCAACGCCGACGAGATCCAGCCGCCGGGCAAGCTCATCCCCAGGATCGACCGGGTGAGGATCCGCTTCGGGGCGCCGCTGGACTTCTCCCGTTACGCCGGGCTGGCCGGCGACCGGTTCGTCGAGCGCGCTGTCACCGACGAGATCATGTACGAGTTGATGGAGCTCTCCGGTCGGGAGTACGTCGACGTCTACGCCCAGAAGCTCAAGCAGCCCGTCCCGACGCCGCTGGCCGCCTGAGTCGTCGCCGTGCCGGCCCGCTCGGCGCTCAGGGCAGGTGGAGCAGCGCGGGGGCGTGGTGGTGGGTGGCGAAGTCGTGCAGGCGGGCGCGGGTCGCCGCGGCGGCCTGTGGGTCGGTCTCGGCCAGCGGGCCGACGGCCAGCGCCAGCGTGATGACCTCGTCGGTCACGTCGGTCATCAGGGCGTAGCTCGCCGCCGCCGAACGCAACAGGTTCGCCGCTGTCGAGGCGTCCCCGGCCTGCCGGGCCAACGTGGCGTCGGCGACCTGACCGGCCGCGTGAGCCCACGGGGTCATCCGGGGCGCCCGGTCGAGCAGCTTCCGGACCAGCCGGGCCGCGTCCGCGCCGAGCACCCCGGCGACGTGCCCGACGGCCGGCACCCACTCCGCGAACGGAATCATCCGGGTCCGTTGCCAGTCCTCGTCCAACTCGGTGAGCAACGCCATCGCCTCGGCGCGGCGGCCCTGCACCGCCCGACAGAGGGCGGCGTGCGCCAGGGTGGAGCGCAGCACCCGGTGGAATCCGGTGCGCCGAGCCGCGACCAGCGCCTGCTCGACCAGATCCCCACCCGTTGCGTCCGACCCCGCAGTTTCGTCGGGCCCGTCGGGGCCGACCAGCTCGGCTCCGGCCAGCCCGCGCATCCAACCCGAGACCGCCACGATGTGCAGATCCCACTCCGCGGTCGGCCGTCGGGTCGACTCCGCCGCCATCGCCAGCGCCGCTGTCCAGTCACCCGCGTAGTACGACCGCGCCCACTGGTCGGCGAAGCTGGTGGCGAGGCTGTGCTCACCGCCCAGGTCGAGGGTGAGCTGCTCGTCGACCAACCGGGCCGAGCCGGCCAGGTCACCCTCCTCCTGCAACGCCCAGGCCAGGTTCTGCACCGCCCGGCGTCGACTGGTCAGCCGCTCCACCCGGCAGTGCTCGGTCACCTCCGCCAGCTCCGGGAACGCCTCGGCGGAGCCGGCCAGGTAGCGCGCCACGGCCAGGGTGATCCGCGCGTTGGCCTGGACCTCGCGCAGCTGGAGCCGCTCGGCCAGGGACGCCGCCGCCCGCGCCGCGGTGCACGCCGGCTCGGTCTCCGCGTTGAGCATGTGCACCCGGGCCAGCTCCAGCAGGGCGCCCGCCTTCTCCTGACTGTCCGGTAGGTCGCCGTAGATGCCGATCGCCTGGTCCAGGCAGTGCAGCGTCGTCGAGCGGTCGGCCCGACTCCAGGCGGCGGTGGCGAGCAGCGTCCAGGCACGCGCCGCCCCCGTCCGGTCGCCGCTCGTGGTGAGCCGCCCGGCCAGCCGGGTCAGGGTGTCGGTGCCCCCCGCCACCAGGAAGGCGTCCCCGTCCCGGTAGAACGCCAGCTCGGCGTCGAACAGCTCCAGCGCCGGGTCCGGCCCGACGTCCAGGGCCAGCGCCCGGCCCACCAGCGCGGCGGCGGTGTCCAGCGCGTGCAGCTCGTACGCGCGGCGGGCCGCCCGGTGCAACGCGGCCCGCGCCGACGGGGCGTAGGGGGCGGTGTCCAACCCGACGGTCCGGGCGATCTCGTGTGCCGCCCAACGATGGTTGGCCAGCACCTCGGCCAGGTCGTACTGCCGGCCGTCGGTGAGCTGTGCCATCCAGTCGGCGGTGCGTTGGTGGCGCAGCACCCGTTCGGCCCTGGGCAGCCGCTGGTAGCAGACGTCACGCACCAGGATGTGCCGGAACCGGTACTCGGGCTGGCCGGGCATCGTCGACGTGCTCTGCTCGTACACCAGGTCGCGACGTTGCAGGCGGTCCAGCGCACGCTCCACCCACTCCACCGGCCGTCCCAACGCCATCGCCACCGGCGCGGCCCAGAACACCACGCCGACCACGGCGGCGGCCTGGAGCACCGCCCGGTCGGCCGGGTCCAGCAGGTCGAGCCGGTTGGCGATGACCGCCTGCACGGTGCGGGGCATCTCCGCGCCACCGTCGAGGTCGGGTCGGGTGGCCGAACCGACAGCGTCGAGCAGGCCGCCGTCCAGCAGCATCCGGGCGTACTCCTGAGCGTAGAGCGGGTTGCCGTCGGCGAACTCGATCAACGGGGTACGCGAGGTGGAGGGCAGCGTCGCCTGCCCGAGGAGCAGCGAGTAGAGCGTGTCGATGTCGGTGTCGTGCATCGGCGGCACCGAGATGGACATCGCGCCACTGATCGTGCCGGTCCAGGCCGGGTGTCGTTCCCGCAGCTCCGGCCGGGCGGTGGCGACGACCAGCAGCGGTACGCCGCGCGCCGACGCGCCCAACTGCTCGACGAAGGCGAGCATCGCCTGGTCGGCCCAGTGCATGTCCTCGAAGACCAGCACGGTCGGGCCGGTGGTCGCCAGGGCGAGCAGGAACCGCCGCCAGGAGGCCTCGGTCTCGCCGGGGGTGAGCCGTTCACCGGGTACGCCGATCAGCGGTCCGAGCGCCTCGGCCAGCCGGGTCGCGTGCGGGTCGGCGAGCTGCCCCAGCCGGGACCGCAGCCGCTCGCGCAGCGCAACCGGGTCGTCGACCTCCGGCACGCCCACCCAGGTCTTCACGATGTCGGACAGGGCGGCCCAGGTGACGTTCTCGCCGAACGGCGGGCACTGCCCGACGAGCCAGGTGATCGGAGGGCCGGGCAGGCTGCCGGCGTGCCGGGCCAGTTCGCGCAACAGCCGGCTCTTGCCCACACCGGCCGGGCCGAACACCGTCACCAACTGGGAGGTCCGCTCGGTCACCATCCGGTGCAGCGCGTTGACCAGCAGGCCGCGCTCGTGCTCCCGGTCCACCATCGGGGTCAGTTCGGCGCCGCGCGGGTCCCGGTGCGGTCGCACCTGGACGGCCAGCCAGATCCGGCTCACCGCGGACCGGCCCCGCAGGGTGACCGGTGGTTGGTCGGCGTACTCCATCTCGTGTCGGGTTGCCGACCAGGTGCTCTCGTCGACGACGACACCGCCCGGCGGGGCGAACCCCTGTAGGCGGGAAGCGGTGTTGACGACGTCTCCGGTCACGAAGGCCTGCCCACCGTCGCGGGTGGCGGAGAGGTCGACCAGGGCCTCGCCGGTCGCGATGCCGACCCGGAAGCTCAGCGGCGGCTGCGGACCGGCGGGCTGGCGGGCCAGGCTCCGTTGCAGCTCCAGGCCGGCGCGGACGCACCGCAGAGCGTCGTTGTCGGTGGCCACCGGCGCGCCGAACAGCGCCATCGCCGCGTCGCCGATGTACTTCTCGACCACCCCGCCGTACTGGTGCACGATCCGGCGGACGGTGGCGAAGTAGGTCTGTTGCAGACCGCGGGCCTGCTCCGGGTCGGCCCGCTCCGCGTAGCTGGTGAAGTCCACTATGTCGACGAAGAGCACGCTGACCTGACGCCGGTCCTCCTGCACCGCGACGGCGTGGTCCCGCAGCGGTTGACCGCAGCTGGTGCAGAAATTGACCTCGGTGCTGTTGGCATGCCCGCAGTGCGCACAGTTGACCCCGAGCGGCTGGCCACACCCGCCGCAGAAGCGGTCGTCCGGCCCGGCCGCGCGTGCGCAGTGTCCACACTTGAGGTCGATGTTCAGCTCCGTGGGCGAAAGAGGTCAGTATCACGGCCGATCGGCCCAGTCGGGTACCCGACGTGCGGACGGGCAACGGCATCGATCGGTCGGGGTTAGTGTTCCGTACCAGGAAGTTTCATGTCAGGGAGAGTGCCGTGCAGGTACGACTGTCCGCCTCGTGGACCGATCCGGGTGGCACGCTGTGGGCGCCGGGGGACACGATCGACGTCGATGCGGTCACTCTCGCCGAACTGGAGGAGCAGGGCATGGTGGAAGAGCCTGAGGGTCAGTCGGGCGGGTCGGGGGAGACCACGACCACCTCGTCGAGCACGTCCACGGCCGGTAAGCCGACCGATCCGAAGAAGATCGGGCCGGGGCCGGGTGCGCCGCCGGCCGACAGCACGGAGAACTGATTTTCCCGGGTGCGGTCGGCGGGCCATCGGTCCACCGGCCGCACCTGTCTGTCCAGCCCGTTCGTTGATGCCGGTTGCCAGCGGCGGCCGGCATCAACAGTGCGCGCGGGTGGGCTGGCCGGCAACGGATGACGGGCGTCCACACCGGAGACCGGGTCGTCGGGACGGCCGGCGCGGGCCGGTCGGTCAGCGGTCGGCCATGCCGGCGCGGCGGCGCAGCGCTGCCACGTCGGTCACCACGATCCGGCGGCCCTCGGTACGCAGCCAGCCACGGCTGGCGAACGAGCCGATCGCCTGGTTGACGCTCTGTCGGGAACCACCGGCCATCTCGGCCAGTTGGCTCTGGTTGAGCTCGATCGTGATCATCGGTGCCTGGCTCTCGCCGGCCAGCCGCACCAGCGTCTTCGCCACCCGACCAGGCAGGTCGAGGAAGACGTGGTCGGCGTTCTGCTCGGTGAGCCGGCGGATCAGCCCGCCCAGTGAGCGCATCACCGCGTCCAGGATGCGGGGGTTGGAGTGCACCAGCTCCATGAACGCGCCCCGCGACAGCGCGAGCGCCGCGCAGTCCTCGATGGCCTCCGCCGAGGCGGACCGGGTGGACGCGTCGAGCAGGGAGACCTCACCGAGCACGTCCGGTGGACGGATAACCGACAGCACTGCCCGCTCGCCGGTGGGTGCGGTGCGGAAGACCGCCACCGCGCCGCGGCGCAGCACGATCAGGGACTCGCCGGGGTCGTTCTCCACGAAGAGCAGTTGGCCCTTGCGGTAGGTGCGCGGAACGGCGGCAGCGATGACGCGCTGCCGCACCTCGGGCTCCAGCCCGGCGAACATCTCGACACCCGTGAGCGCGTCACCCGGCTCCGGCAGGCGAACCTCCACGGCCCAACCCCTCCCCCGGTCATGGACCACAAACTCGCTCACCGGGCGAACCTGATGGGCCCCGACAAGGTGAACTGACACCGATTCGGCGTCCGGTAGCGGTACACATCAGATCATGACGGTCCGGTCGCTTGCTGTACACCCCTCGAAGCACTTCCGTGACCGTCACGAGCTGCGACGCGCCGTTCACGAGGTGTCGCCGTGACCCGGTCGGCCTCCGGGCGGGCCCCGCCGGACGCGGCTGCCCGGCGGTGGGCGAGGATGCCCGGAATGGTCTACCGCTACTTCTACGACTGCGAGTTCATCGAGGACGGCACGACAGTCGACCTCGTCTCGATCGGTGTCGTCGACGAGTACGGCCGCGAGTTCTACGCGGTCTCCACCGAGTTCGACCACTCCCGTGCCGTGCCCTGGGTTCGACGCAACGTGCTGGACAAGCTGCCCTCCCCGGCGGACCGGGCCTGGCGCTCGCGTGAGCGCATCCGCGACGACCTGTACGACTTCCTGATGGAGCCGATCCGGGACCGGCCGGGGGAGCAGTTGGAGCTGTGGGCGTGGTTCGCCGCGTACGACCACGTGGTGCTCGCCCAGCTCTGGGGCGCGATGCCGGCGCTGCCCCGGGAGATTCCCCGCTACACCAAGGAACTGCGGCAGCTCTGGGACGACCGGGGTCGGCCGCCCCTGCCGGACGCGGACGCCGCCCGGCACGACGCTCTGGTCGACGCCCGGCACAATCTGGCCCGCTGGCGGGCGATGACAGCCCGTTGAGTGGTGGCCGCGCCGCCGTAGGTTTGACCGGTTCTGTCCCGGGCAACGGTTCGACCAGCCGAGCCGAGGGAGATTGCCATGAGCGACCAGCCGAGCAGTGCTGCGGAGGCACGCGCCCGGGTCACCGGCCTGGCCCGGGCCGCGCGGATCTGCATGCTCACCACCACCGCCCTGGACGGGCGGCAGGTGAGTCGACCGATGGGGCTCCAGGAGGCCGAGTTCGACGGCGAGCTGTGGTTCTTCGCCTACGCCGACTCGGCCAAGGTCCGCCAGATCCGGGTGAACCCGGAGGTCAACGTCGCCTTCTCCGACCAGAGGCACAACGCCTGGGTGTCGATCTCCGGCACCGCCACCGAGGGGTTCGACCGGGCCCGGGCCGAGCGGCTGTGGAACCCACTGCTCAAGGCGTGGTTCCCCGACGGGCTGGACACCTCCGGTCTCACGCTGATCAAGGTGCACGCCAGCTCCGCCGAGTACTGGGACTCGCCGAACAGCACTGTGGTGAACCTGCTCGACTACGCGAGGGCCGCGGTCACCGGCCGGCCACCGAAGGCCGGCGAGAACCACGAGGTGACCTACTGACCGGGGGTGGGTGCCCGGGGCGCGCTGTCGTCGTACTGGCGGGCCGACTACAGTTCGCAGTGACGGCCCGCCCCGGGCCGGCAACGGCGCCGATGGTCTGACCTGACACATACCCTGGGGCATATCGGGCTTTACCTGATGCTCCAGGAGGATGAGCGGATCATGCGTATCGGCGTGCTCACCGGCGGCGGCGACTGCCCCGGTCTCAACGCGGTCATCCGGGCGGTGGTCCGCAAGGGCGTCGCCACTTACGGTCACGAGTTCGTGGGCTTCCGGGACGGCTGGAAGGGCCCGCTCGAGGGTCTGTCCCGCCCGCTGGACATCGCCGACGTTCGCGGCATCCTGCCCCGCGGCGGCACCATCCTCGGCTCGTCCCGGACCAACCCGTTCAAGATCGAGAACGGCGTCGAGCGGATCAAGGACAACCTCGCCGCCCAGGGCGTGGACGCGCTGATCGCGATCGGCGGCGAGGACACCCTCGGCGTGGCCACCAAGCTCTACGAGCTGGGCGTGCACGTCGTCGGCGTGCCGAAGACGATCGACAACGACCTCGGTGCCACCGACTACACCTTCGGCTTCGACACCGCTGTCAACATCGCGATGGAGGCCATCGACCGCCTGCACACCACCGCGGAGAGCCACCACCGCACCCTGGTCGTCGAGGTGATGGGCCGGCACGCCGGCTGGATCGCCCTGCACGCCGGTCTGGCCGGCGGCGCGAACGTGATCCTGCTGCCCGAGCGTCAGTTCGACGTCGACCAGGTGGCCGGCTACGTCGAGAAGCGCTTCCAGCACCAGTACGCCCCGATCGTCGTGGTCGCCGAGGGCGCCCAGCCGCTCGACGGCCAGATGGTGCTCGCCAACCAGGAGCTCGACTCGTTCGGCCACGTCCGCCTCGGCGGCATCGGCCAGTGGCTCGCCGAGCAGCTGGAGGCCAAGACCGGCAAGGAGGCCCGCACCGTGGTGCTGGGCCACATCCAGCGCGGTGGCACCCCGACCGCCTTCGACCGGGTGCTCGCCACCCGCCTGGGCCTGCAGGCCATCGACGCTGTCAACGACGGCGACTGGGGCAAGATGGTCGCGATGCAGAGCACCGACATCGTCCGGGTGCCCCTCGCCGAGGCCACCCGCGAGCTGAAGACCGTGCCGCTGGAGCGGTACGCCGAGGCCGAGGTCTTCTTCGGCAGCTGATCGATCGTCGGCGGCGCGGCGGGCCTGCGGGGGCCCCCCGCCGCCCCCCCCAGCCCGGGGGGGGCGGCCGGCCAGTGAGCCCGCGGGGGCCCCGGCGCGGGGGGGGGCCGCGGGCCGAAGACGGG
>NZ_JBEZFO010000008.1:129544-180213 GCF_040649495.1 Micromonospora sp. NPDC048947 | reverse complement strand
GGCCGGGGCGCCGCGCCCCCCCCCCCCCCCCGCGCCCGGGGGGGGGGGGGGGGGGGGGGGGCCCCCCCCCCCCCCCCGCGACCCAATGCGAGGGGGTACGGGCCGACATGTCAGCCGGAGTGCACACGGTCGCGGTGATCGGCGCGGGCAAGATCGGTGAGCTGATGCTCTCCGGGCTGCTGCGCTCGGGATGGCCGGTGGACCGGCTGCTGGCCACCGCCCGCCGACCCGCTCGCGCCCAGGAGTTGACCGCCCGGTACGGCGTACGGGTGGTCGACAACCTGACCGCCGTGGACGAGGCAGCGGTGCTCGCGGTCTCGGTCAAGCCGCAGGACGCCGCCGCGCTCCTCGACGAGATCGGCCCCAAGGTGCCTGCAGACAAGCTCGTCATCTCGTTGTGCGCGGGTCTGCCCACCAGCTTCTTCAGCCGCCGGTTGCCCGAGGGCACCCCTGTGGTGCGGGTGATGACCAACACCCCGGCGCTGGTCGACGAGGCGATGACCGCGATCTCCGCCGGCGCGCACGCCACCGGGGCGCACCTCACGCTGGCCGAGGAGATGTTCAAGCCGCTCGGCCAGACGATCCGGGTGCCCGAATCGCAGCAGGACGCGGTCACCGCGCTCTCCGGCTCCGGCCCGGCCTACTTCTACCTGCTGGTCGAAGCCATGATCGACGCGGGGATCCTGCTCGGGCTGCCCCGTCAGGTGGCGCACGAGTTGATCGTGCAGACCGCGATCGGGTCGGCGGTGATGCTGCGCGACTCCGGCGAGCACCCGGTCAAGCTGCGCGAGGCGGTCACCTCGCCGGCCGGCACCACCATCTCCGCGATTCGTGAGCTGGAGAAGCACGGCGTACGCGCGGCGCTGCTCGCCGCGTTGGAGGCCGCCCGGGATCGCGCCCGCGAGTTGGCGGCACAGGCCGACTGAGCGGTCGGGGCGGTCCACGGGGCCGTACGTGCCGCATACTGGCCCGGTGTTCACACTCGCCCAGGCCCGGCACCTGGTGGCCACCCTGCAACCGCGCGTCGACGAGTTGATCCGGGTCCGGGCCGACCTGGCCGAGTTGCGCGCCGACCTGGCCGACCACGGCGTGAGCGCGCTCGGCGGGCTGGCCGAGGACAAGGCACTGGAAGCTCGGCTGCACGCCGTCGTCGACGAGCTGCACCAGCACGACATCCAGGTCAAGGGCATCGCTCCGGTGCTACTGGACTTTCCCGGTGAGCGGGCCGGCCGCGCCGTGCTCTGGTGCTGGTTGGAGGGCGACTCCGACGTGCGCTGGTACCACCGGGCAGAGTGCGGCTTCGCCGGCCGCCGCCCCCTCTGACACCCCCCGGCCCTGGCGCCGGGGCCCGCGCGGCCTGCCGTGCTGGCCCGCGCCGAGGCGGAGCGAGGCCGCCGGGTTGAGGGCTTGATCCACTCGGGATCCTGAAAGTCGCGGCATCCGGGCACGCCGGACACCGCGCCTTCCTCAAACCCGAGTTGATCACGCGGCGGGCCGGGACCTCGCGGCGCTGGCCCATGCCGGCCGGGTGCGCGGCTCAGCCGGCCGCGGACGTCGGCAGGACCGGGTCGAGGGCCTCGGTCACAGCGAACACCACCACGTTGTCGACGTAGTGGCCCCGCCGCCGGTCGAAGTCGCCCCCGCAGGTGACCAGGCGCAGCTCCGCGCCGGGTGTCGGGCCGTAGACCACTGCGGTCGGAAACTGGTCCTTTCGGGTACGCAGCGACCCGGTCACCCGGAACGGCAACCGCTGCCCGCCGCGCCACACCTCCACCACGTCGCCGGGCCGTAACTCGCCGAGCCGGGCGAAGACCGCCGGCCCGCGTCGTGAGTCCAGGTGCCCGGCGAGTACGGCCGGACCGGTGTCGCCCGGGGCCGGGCCGCCGCCGTACCAGCCAGCGGTGTGGAAGTCGGTAGGCGGAATCAGCACACCGGCGCTGTCCAGACCCAGCACCGTGAGCGGTGAGTCGACGTCGATGCGCGGTACGCGTACCCGCGTGGGTGGACCGTGTGGCGTGGGCGCGGCGGCCACCGCCGGGCAGTCGTCGCCGCAGCCGGGGTGCCAGCTCGCCATCGGCGGTGGTGGGCCGGTGGTGGCCAGCCCGACCCCGGTGGCGGCGGCCAGGCAGACCGCCGCGCCGGCCGCCACCAGCGCGGCCAGCGGTATCCGGCGCTCACGGTGGCGCCGGATCGACGGGTCCGGCCCGGCGTTCACCAGGTGGTGCGCCGCCGCCGACGCCAGAGCAGCAGAGCCACCGCGCCGGCCGCCACGGCCAGACCGCCGGCCACCACCGGGTACGCGTCGAGCCCGGCCCCGGCGGCGCCACCGGCACCGGTGTCCACCCCGCCGGCCGGGACGACGGTGCCGCCCTCGGCGTCGCGGCGCAGCTCGGCGGTGAGCCCGCCCTGTTTCGCGTCGAGCACCAGCAGCGAGTAGACCGCGCCACCGGTGAGCCGCACCTCGGCGTCGGTGCTCGGCCCGCCGGCACCCGTCAGCTTCAGCCGCCAACTGCCCGGCTCGACCTGCTGGTAGTCGGTAGTGGTCGCGAACTGCACCCCGTCGGCGATCATCGGGCCGTCGGCGGCGGCCACGTCGAGCACCGGGGTCCGCACCGACGCCTGGACGACCCGCACCTTGGCGCGGCCGTCGGTGGGGGCGCTGAGGTCGTCGTTGAGCACCCGCAGGCCGAGGTCGGCGTGCCGGCCCACACCTGCCACAGTGAAGGCGTTCCCGCTGGTCACCGCGACCTCGGTGGTGAGCACCGGGGGGTCGCTGGCGGGGGCGCCGGCCTCGCGCATGGCCACCGCGTACCGGCCCGGCGCGAGTTCGAGGTAGTCGGAGACCACGCCGTAACCGACGCCGGGGAAGACCTGTGGCTTGGCCGCGCCCGGCGCGGCAAGGTAGACGTCCACCGCCGGGGTGTCCGGGGAGAGGTGCGCGAGCCGGACGTATCCGACGGTGTCCGCTCCGGTCGCGGCGTTCGCCGGAACCGGAATGGCGGCGGTGGCGAGGGCGGTGCCGAGCAGGAGCGCGCCGGAACCGGCCAGCAGCCGGCGGGGAACGGTACGGAGCGTGTGCATGTCGCCTCCGGGGGAGCACGTTCGGTGAGCGGGCAGCAACCCAGAGAACAGGGTCCCGTGAACAGGACTGTGGCGCAAGTTGCCACAGCGATGTTTTGTCGGCTGCCGTTACCGATCGCGGAGGGCGAGGAGGCCGAACAGGTCGGGGACTCCGCCCGGGCCCGCCTCGACGACCCGGACCAGCCGCAGGCCGGCGACAACTATCGCGTTGATCAGATCGGCGAGGGGGAGATGCCAGGCACCCACCCGTACGCGCACGCCGCTGGCGTTCCAACTGTCGAAGCTGCGCGACCGATCGGCGTACCGCGCGTCGACGACGACACGCGGATGCTGACTCCAGTCGGCGAACGCGCCCACGAAACACTGGTGCACACCCACGTGCACGAAACGCCCGCCGGGACGCAGCACCCGGGCGACCTCGCGCAGCACGGCCGGGTAGTCGGGCAGGTCGGTGCTGGCCAGCACGCACATCGCGGCCGGCAGCGACGCGTCGGCGACCGGCAGGGCACCCGCGTCACCCCGGAGCACCGGCAACCGCTCTCGCGCGTGCCGCAACTGCCCGCCGGACAGGTCCACGCCCACCGGCGTCCAACCCAGACCCGCCGGTACCGACGCGTGCGCGCCGGTACCGCAGCAGATGTCGAGGCAGGGGCCCTCGCCCGCGCCGAGCAGGTCCGACACCGTCGCGTGCACCCGCCGCAGATAGTCGCCGCCGCCGGAGATGAAGCTCTCGTACCAGTCCGCGTGGGCGTCGTACGCCGGTGTGCTCGTCGTCCCCATCCGCCCAGGCTACGAGTCGCGCCCAACCGGGAAACCCGTTCTTCCGGAGGCAGCGGTGGGGCGTTTGCGTCCGCTCACATGTGGCTACTGAACAGCAGTGGTGACGGAGGTCGATGCAGGGGACACCTGGTTCCGACGATCCCGCTGGCGGATGCTGGCCCGGGTGGCCGGCGCGGGCCTTGTGGTCCTGCCGGCCTTCGCGTTGCTCAGCGTCGCGTTCGGCAACGCCTGGTACCACCCGCTTCCGCACGGGCCGATACTCCTGCTGGCGGCGATCCGCTACCCCGTGCAACTACGACGTCAGGGTGGGCTGCCACTTCGGCTGACCGGTGACTTCCTCGAACTGACAGTGCCTGCCGGCGGGACGGTGCAGGTCGACTGGGCCGACCTGACCCGAGCCGAGGTACGCGGCCGGATCCGCCCGACCCTGATCGTCGACATCGCTGATCGGGATCGGACCAGGCCGGTGCTGGACCGCTGGGACTGGGGTCGGGTGGGCGTGTGGAACCGGGCGCGCGGGCGGAACTCGCAGGAGGTCCACCTGTCAGTGGTTGCCGTCACGCCGAACCTCCACCGGCTGCGCGCCGAACTGGCGCACCGGGTGGCCGGCGTTGCGGAAGAGCCGTCGCCCGACCCCACGACCTGACCCCGCGCAAGCCCCGCGCCGGCCGTTACCGGGCCCACCGGGACCAAGACGGTCGCCTATTCTCGGGCGATGCGGGATCGCCGGGTGGCGCTGGCGTGGGCGGCCTTCGTCGTCGTCGCGCTGGTGTCCTGTGTGCTCGTTCTGCGCCGTCCGGATCGCCTCTCCGACCTGCACATCTACTACGGTGCGCTGTCCGACCTGCGCGCCGGCAAGCCGCTGTACGGGTATGTGGCGGAGAACGGCGGTCCGTTCACCTATCCGCCGTTCGCCGCCCTCGTGCTGTGGCCGATCACCGCCGTCAGCGAGGGCGTACTCCAGGGGATCTGGCTGGTGTCGACGTGCGCGGCTGTCGTCGCCATCGCCGGGTCGGTGGGTGTCGCGCTGAACACCCGACGTTCCCGGCGCCCGCTCGTCGTGGCGCTGGCGGCGACCGTGCTGATGCTCTCCGCGCCGGTGCAGAGCAACCTACGCTTCGGGCAGGTCAGCATCCTCATCGTCTTGATGGCCCTGCTCGACGGGCTGGGCGTCGTCCCACCCCGACTGCGCGGGACGCTGGTCGGGGTGGCCGCGGCGATCAAGCTCACCCCGCTGCTGTTCGTGGTCTACTTCCTCGCCGTCGGGCGCTATCGTGACGCCGGTCGGTCGGTGGCCGCGTTCGTGGCCTGCGCGGGGCTCGCCGCGATCGTGCTGCCCTCGGAGAGTTGGTCCTACTGGACCGAGACCGTGCGACAGACCTCGCGCATCGGCAATCTGTCCTCGTTGGGCAACCAGTCCCTGCACGGAATGTTGCTGCGCGTCGGCGTCGACGAGACGGTGCTGCCCCTGCTCTGGGCCGCCATGGTGGCACTGATCTGCGTGGCGGCGCTGCTCCGGGCCCGGCAGTTGACGCGGCAGGCCCGAGCCGGGCACGCCGCCGTGCTCGTCGGCTGCGCCACGGTGGCCGCGTCCCCGGTGTCCTGGACCCACCACCAGGTGTGGCCGGTGCTCGCCGCGATGCTGCTGATCGGCGCGTCCGGCGTCGCCCAGCGGGCCGCCGGCGCGGCACTGCTCGCCACCATGGTCGTCTCGTTGGGCGCGGTGCTCAGCCCGGTCTCGTCGCGGCCGGGAGTGCAGTTTCTCTTCGAGAACTCCCGTGCCGTCGGGGTGTGCGTCCTGTGCCTCGTCGGCTTCGGC
The DNA here is from genome assembly GCF_040649495.1 of Micromonospora sp. NPDC048947. Lineage (NCBI taxonomy): Bacteria > Bacillati > Actinomycetota > Actinomycetes > Micromonosporales > Micromonosporaceae > Micromonospora > Micromonospora sp. NPDC048947. The sequence goes on along the minus strand of NZ_JBEZFO010000008.1, from coordinate 174,533 downwards.
GGTGTCGCCCTCGCTGCCCAGCGCACGAGCAGACGACCGGCCGCAGGCCGTGCCTGGCTGCGGGTGGGCGTCACTGCCACGGTGACTGTCGCGTTCTTCGCCGTGCAGCCGCTGCCGGCCGGAGCCGACCCCACATTCAAGGCGTACACCCTCGACGACGTGGTCAACCCGCGATACTTCTTCGTCTGCCGTGGTCCGGCCGAATGCGCCGAGTACGCCACCGACGCGCCGGTCACCTTCGGCACCCGCGCCGAGAAGACAAAGGTCCGGGTCAACGGTGTGGTCTCCCCGCAGGTGACCCGCCTGGAGTACTACTCCGCACCGGGTGGAGCACCCCGGGTCATTCCGCTGCTCGCCGCGTACCCGGGTCCGCGTACGTTCTCGTTCCGGTCGGCGACGATGGCCCACGGTCGGCTCGTCGCGTACGCCGCGGACGGGCAGCCGATCGCCAGCTACGACGACGAACTCGCCGCCGCCCTCCGCACGACCACCTGACAGGCGGTCGCGGGGAGGGCGGCGGTTGGCCTTGCTCAGCGGGTGGCGGCGGCCAGGGCGGCGCGCAGCTTCGCGGCGTCGCCCTGGGCCGGGTGCTCCCAGTCGGTCGGGCTCGCGGAGTAGAGCGTGCCGTACGCCGGGGTGTCCGGCTGGTAGCGCCACCCCTCGGCCAGCGGGCCAACGTCGACCGCGTCGTAGCCGATCTGGTCCAGGAAGGCCGTCACTTCGGCCTTCGCGGCGGCGTCGTCACCGGCGATCGCGAGGGCGCTACGGTCAGCCGCGCCGGTCGGCCGGGGGAGCGCGGCCAGGCCCTTGAAGTAGATGTTGTTGAAGACCTTGACCACTCGCGAGCCCGGCAGGTGGCGCTGGAGCAACTCGCTGCTGGTGATCTCGCCGGAGTCCAGCTCCGGGAAGACGCCATCGCGCTGCGGGTAGTAGTTGTTGGTGTCGATGACGACCTTGCCGGCCAGCGGTTCCACGGGCACCGCGCGGTACGCCTTCAGCGGCACGCTGACCACCACCAGGTCGCCGACCTGCGCCGCGTCCTGCGCGGTGCCGGCGCTGGCGTGCTCGCCCAGGGTCTCCACCAGGTCGGTGAGGGTCTCCGGGCCCCGCGAGTTGCTCAGCACCACGTCGTAGCCGGCGTCGACGGCCAGCCGGGCCACGGTGCCGCCGATGTTGCCACTGCCGATCAGTCCCACAGTTGTCATGCTCGTTCCCAACTCCGTCCACCCGCGACGAATTCCCGACCAGCCTGGTGGGTTATTCGGTTGGTTCGCCGCCGGGCGACTTCTCAGGCTGGTCGCGACCTACGCCGTCCCGGCGGGTGCCTGGGTGGCGGCGCGGGCCAGTCCTGCACAACGTACTGCTCGTGCTGGTCGCCGACCGGCTTCCCGCTGACGTGCCACTCTCCGGTGACGAGCGGGGCGGACCGCCTGTCGTTTCGTGGCGTCGACCCGGCGAGATCACGCTGGATCCTGGATGTAGTGGCATCCGAGAGACGGGAGGCCACTACATCCATGTTCGAGCGGGATCAAGGCGGCGCCGTGGAGCGCCCCGGGGTGTCAGGCGGTGGGGAGGGTCTTTTCGATGGCGGCGCGCAGGTCGTCGGAGTCGGGCGCGACAGTGGGGGCGAAGCGGGCGGCGACCGAGCCGTCCGGGGCCACCAGGAACTTCTCGAAGTTCCAGCGCACGTCACCGGTGTGCCCGTCGGCGTCCGGGGTGTCCACGAGCGCGGCGTAGAGCGGGTGCCGGTCGGGCCCGTTGACGTCGACCTTCTCGGTCAGCGGGAAGGTGACCCCGTAGTTGACCTGGCAGAAGTCGCTGATCTCGGCGGCGCTGCCCGGCTCCTGTCCGGCGAACTGGTTGCACGGCACGCCGAGCACCACGAGGCCCTGGTCGGCGTAGGAGTCGGCGAGCGTCTGGAGGGCGGCGTACTGCGGGGTGAGGCCGCAGCGGGAGGCGACGTTGACGACCAGCAACGCCTTGCCGCGGTGGCGGGCCAGGTCGGCGGGGCCGCCGTTGAGGGCGTCGATCGGGATGTCGAAGACGGTCATGGGCCGAGGCTACGCGCCGGTCGGCTGTCGACCCGGGGTGGGCGCAGCGTGAGCACTCCGTGCACCAGGAGAAATCGAAACATGCGCATCTTGACGAACTGATGACGCCGTGAGTACCGTCTCACCATCTCTTTTGGAAAGTTTCCTAACAGTTCGGGAGACGCCTCATGAAAAGATCGCTCCGCCGGGCCCTCTGGGCCGGTGCCGTGGTCGCCGTGACCGTCGCAGCGGTGCCGGTGACCACCGCGTTCGGCGCCGGCACGGTCACCACCACCTTCACCAAGGCGCAGGACTGGGGGACCGGTCACGAGACGAGGGTGACGGTCACCAACGGCTCCAGCGCCACCGTCACCACCTGGCGCATCGAGTTCGACCTGCCGTCGGGCACCACCATCAGCAGCGCGTGGGACGCCGACGTCACCAGCAGCGGCAACCACTACGTCGCGGTCAAGAAGAGCTGGGCCGGCGGCATCGCCCCCGGCGCCTCGTTCAGCTGGGGATACAACGGCAGCGGGGCCTACAAGGCACCGCTGAACTGCACCATCAACGGTGCCGCGTGCGGCGGCGGGACGACCCCGCCGACCACCACTCCGCCGACCACCACCCCACCGACGACGACGCCGCCCACCACCCCTCCGCCCACCACGCCACCGCCGACCACCAACCCGCCGAACCCGGGCGGCAAGAAGGTCGTCGGTTACTTCGCGGAGTGGGGCGTCTACGGGCGCAACTACCACGTCAAGAACATCCAGACCAGCGGCTCGGCCGCCAAGCTGACCCACATCCTGTACGCCTTCGGCAACACCACCGGTGGCCGTTGCGCCATCGGTGACAGCTACGCCGACTACGAGAAGGCGTACACCGCGGCGGAGAGCGTGGACGGCGTCGCCGACACGTGGGACCAGCCGCTGCGCGGCAGCTTCAACCAGCTGCGCAAGCTCAAGCAACTGAACCCGCACCTCAAGGTGATCTGGTCGTTCGGTGGCTGGACCTGGTCCGGCGGCTTCACCCAGGCCGCGCAGAACCCGGCCGCGTTCGCCGAGAGCTGCTACAACCTGGTCGAGGACCCGCGTTGGGCGGACGTCTTCGACGGCATCGACGTCGACTGGGAGTACCCCAACGCCTGCGGTCTGAGCTGTGACAGCAGTGGCCCGAACGCGTTCAAGAACGTGATCAGCGCGTTGCGGTCGAAGTTCGGGTCCAGCGCCCTGGTCACCGCCGCCATCACCGCGGACGGCAGCAACGGCGGCAAGATCGACGCCACCGACTACGCCGGCGCCATCGGCAACCTCAACTGGCTGATGCCGATGACCTACGACTACTTCGGCGCCTTCGCCGCCCAGGGTCCGACGGCACCGCACTCACCGCTCACCTCGTACACCGGCATCCCGCAGCAGGGCTTCAACTCCGACGCGGCGATCCAGAAGCTCAAGAGCAAGGGCGTCCCGGCCAACAAGCTGCTGCTCGGCATCGGCTTCTACGGTCGGGGCTGGACAGGTGTCACCCAGGCCGCTCCGGGTGGCAGCGCCACCGGCGCGGCGCCGGGCACCTACGAGGCTGGCATCGAGGACTACAAGGTCCTCAAGAACACCTGCCCGGCCACCGGCACGATCGCCGGCACCGCGTACGCCAAGTGCGGCAGCAACTGGTGGAGCTACGACACCCCGTCGACCATCAACGGCAAGATGACGTACGCGAACAACCAGGGCCTCGGTGGCGCGTTCTTCTGGGAGCTCTCCGGTGACACGAGCAACGGCGAGCTCATCGGCGCCATCAAGGGCGGTCTCGGCTGAGCCGAGGGCCGACGCACCACCCACACGGCGGGAAGGGGCCCGCACCGTCCCTTCCCGCCCGTGACACAGCGGCCCGGTCGACGCCCAGCGTCGGCCGGGCCGCCGCCGTTGGGCTCGGTCAGCCGGATGTGGCAGACTCGCGGCTCGGCACGTCTCGATCTCACCGCCGACGGAGGTGATCATGCGCCCGACACACCGCAGGCTGGCGGCGACCGCCGCCGGGCTGATGCTGCTACCGGTTGCCCTGGTCGGCTGCGGCATCGGCGACAAGGACGAGAAGTCCGCCGCCAAGCCGGCCCGAGCCCCCGCCGAGGAGGCCACCACCCGCTCCCGCGAGCGCGTGCAGGCGTACCTCGACGCGATGGCCGCCAAAGACGTCGACGCCGGCCGCAGCCAGCTCTGCGCTCTGCTGCACGACGGCTTCGACCTGGGCGCCACCGGCCCCAACGGCGACTTCGCCGACCACTTCCAGGTGCCGGAGGCGGCCATCACGGACATCCGGTCCGGTCCGCTCGGGCAGGAGGTCCGCGTCTCGGTCTCGGTCGCGGTCGGCAAGCGCACCGTCATCCGGCCCTTGATCTTCACCGTCACCCGGGACGGAAGCGACTGGTGCATCGCCGGCGAAGCGCCGGGTGGGCCCGTCGCCCCCACGCCGACCGGCGTCGCCCCCACCCCCGCGTCCTGACCGGCGTCCGGCAGATTGATCTCCCATCTGCCGGAACCGTCCCCCTCGCCGCCCGGCCACCGCTACCGTCGCCGTACGCTTTCTGACATGCGCCATGAGTGGCATCAGTTGAGCCATCCCGCTGTGGGCAGCCCGGGCCTGCAGACCAGCCGACCGACAGTCGATTCCGCCGAGGACGCCGCGCTCGGTCTGGACCGATGGCGGGAGCTGCCCCGCGAGCAGGTTCCGCCGTGGTCCGACCCGGCTGCCGTGGCCGCGGTCTGCAAGGTCCTCGACACGGTGCCGTCGGTCGTCGCGCCCTACGAGGTGGACCAACTCCGACAGAAGCTCGCCCTGGTCTGCGAGGGCAAGGCGTTCCTGCTGCAGGGTGGTGACTGCGCCGAGACGTTCGTGGACAACACCGAGAGCCACCTGCTGGCCAACGCCCGCACCCTTCTCCAGATGGCGATCGTGCTCACCTACGGGGCGTCGCTGCCGGTGGTCAAGGTCGCCCGGGTGGCCGGGCAGTACACGAAGCCCCGCTCGCTGCCGACCGACGCCCGCGGCCTGCCCGCGTACCGCGGCGACATGATCAACTCGCTGGAGGCCGACCCGACCGCCCGGGTGGCCGACCCGCAGCGCATGATCCGCGCGTACGCGAACTCCGCGGCGGCGATGAACATGCTCCGGGCGTACCTCGCCGGCGGGCTCGCCGACCTGCACGCCGTGCACGACTGGAACAAGGGCTTCGTGAAGAACTCCCCGGCGGGGGAGCGTTACGAGGCGATCGCCCGGGAGATCGACCGGGCGCTGGCCTTCATCCGGGCCTGCGGCATGACCGACGACGAGGCGTTGCGCACCGTCACGCTCTACTGCTCCCACGAGGCCCTGGCCCTGGAGTACGACCGGGCGCTCACCCGGGTCTCCGACCGTCGGGCGTACGGGCTCTCCGGGCACTTCCTGTGGATCGGCGAGCGCACCCGGCAGATCAGCGGGGCGCACATCGACTTCATCTCCCGGATCGCCAACCCGATCGGGGTCAAGCTCGGCCCGACGACCTCCCCGGACGAGGCGATCGAGTTGTGCGAGAAGCTCAACCCGGACAACATCCCCGGGCGGCTCACCCTGATCAGCCGGATGGGCAACCACCGGGTACACGACGCGCTGCCGCCGATCGTCGCCAAGGTCACCGCCGCCGGGGCCAAGGTGGTCTGGCAGTGCGACCCGATGCACGGCAACACGCACGAGTCGTCGAACGGCTACAAGACCCGGCACTTCGACCGCATCGTCGACGAGGTGCTCGGCTACTTCGAGGTGCACCGAGGGCTGGACACCCACCCCGGCGGCCTGCACGTCGAGTTGACCGGCGAGGACGTCACCGAGTGCCTCGGCGGCGCCCAGGGGATCGAGGATCTTGACCTGCCCGACCGGTACGAGACCGCCTGCGACCCGCGTCTGAACACCCAGCAGTCGTTGGAGTTGGCGTTCCTCGTAGCGGAAATGCTGCGGGGCTGAGCGTGTGAGCCCGCAGCCGGCAAGTCAGAGGATGACCATGGCTGACGCGGGGCTGAGCGTGCGAGCCCGCAGTTTGCCAGTTGGCAGTTGAAAGGGATGACAGTGCCTGATCTGTTCGTGGACCTGCGGTCCGACACGGTGACCCGACCCACCGCCGGGATGCGGGAGGCGATGGCCGCCGCTGAGGTCGGTGACGACGTCTACGGCGAGGACCCGAGCGTCAACGCGCTGGAGGCCGAGGTCGCCGCGTTGTTCGGGCACGAGGCGGCGCTGTTCGCCCCGAGTGGTTCGATGGCGAACCAGATCGCCCTGCAACTGCTGGTGTCGCCCGGCGACGAGTTGCTCTGCGACGCCGACGCGCACGTGGTCACGTACGAGATCGGCGCCGCGGCCGCGTACGGCGGGATCTCCTCCCGGACCTGGCCCGCGGTGGGCGCGGACATCGACCCGGAGGTGGTGGCCGGGATGATCCGGCCGGACGGTTACTTCGCCGTCCCCACCCGCGCGATCGCCGTCGAGCAGACCCACAACCGCGGCGGCGGCGGAGTGATTCCGCTGGCGACCCTGCGGGATCTGCGCGGGGTGGCTGACGAGGCGGGCGTCGCGCTGCACTGTGACGGCGCCCGGATCTGGCACGCGCACGTCGCCGACCGGGTGCCGCTGATCGAGTACGGCCGGCTCTTCGACACGCTGTCGGTGTGCCTCTCCAAGGGCCTCGGCGCGCCGGTCGGTTCGCTGGTGCTCGGCAGCGCGGAGAAGATCGAACGTGCCCGGCTGATCCGCAAGCGGATGGGCGGGGGCATGCGCCAGGCCGGCATTCTCGCCGCCGCCGGTCGGTACGCGCTCGCGCAGCACATCGACCGGTTGGCCGACGACCACGCGAAGGCGGCCCGGCTCGCCGAGGCGGTCGCGCCGTTCGGTGTGCTGGCCACCACGGTTCGTACCAACCTGGTCGCGCTGGACCTCACCAAGCACACCCTGGACGCGCGGGCCCTGGCCGCCGCGGCGCGGGCCGAGGGCGTACTGATCTCGGTGCTCGGCCCCCGTACCGCCCGCCTGGTCACCCACCTGGGCCTCAGCGACGCGGACATCGACCGCGCCCTGGCAGCCCTACCCCGCATCCTCGCCGCAGCCTAAAATCCACCCCACCCCCCGTTTACCTCGGTGATCAAGAGGTTTGCGTCAGATTCCGGTCGCCGGGTGACGCAAACCTCTTGATCAACAGGGTTGGTCAGGGGTGGGACAGGCGGGTGAGGGTGGCGATGTCGGCGGCGTGGCCCACGTGCTTCTCGCTGGGGGTTTCCACCACGATCGGGACGCCAGCGGTCGCCGGGTGCGCCATCAGCTCGGCGAAGGCGGGCTCGCCGATGCTGCCCTTGCCGATGTTCTCGTGCCGATCCCGGGTGGAGCCGCACAGATCCTTCGAATCGTTGGCGTGGATCAGCCGCAGCCGGTCCGCGCCGACAGTGGCCACCAGGGTGTCCAGCGTCGACGTCATGCCGCCCTCGGCCGCCAGGTCGTGGCCGGCCGCCCAGGCGTGGCAGGTGTCGAAGCAGACCCCGAGCATGGGATGCCCGTCCACCGCATCCAGGTAGGGGCCGAGTTGCTCCACCCGGGAGGCCAGTGAGCGGCCACCGCCGGCGCTCGGCTCGACAAGCAACATCGGCCCGCCAGCGTCGGCAGCCCAGTCGAGCAGCGGCAGCAACACCTCGCGGACCTGTCCCATCGCCGCCTCGGCGTGCCCCTCGTCCACCGAACTGCCCGCGTGGAACACCACCCCGCGCGCGCCGATCGCCACGCCCCGACGAAGCGCGTGGGCCAGTGTCTGACCCGACTTCTCGACGGTGGCCGGGGTGGGCGAGCCGAGGTTGACCAGCAGCGCGGCGTGGATGAACGCGGGAATGCCCCGCTCGGCGCAACCGTCGCGGAACAGCGCGTCCTGCACCGGGTCGCCGTTGGGCAGCGCCCAGCCTCGCGAGTTGGAGACGTAGACCTGCACCACCTGCGCACCGGTCGCGTCGGCGTACGGCAGGGCAGCCTTCGCCAGCCCACCCGAGGTCGGAGTGTGCGTGCCCACCGGTCGCGCGGAGATCGGCGGCATCAGAAGCACGTCAGTGTGACCGGGGTGCCGGGCGCCACCTGCGAATTCTCGCCCGGGATCTGGATCCGGACCACGGCGTTCGGGTTGATCGCCATCGTCACCGGGTAGCCCTGGCCCTCCAGCGCCTGCTTGGCCTGCTGGCACGGCAGGTCGATCACCCGCGGCATGACGACCAGCGGCGGGCCCTTGCTGACGTCCAGCTTGACCTCGGTGCCCTTCTCCACGCCGGCGCCATCGGCGGGGCTCTGGCCGAGGATCTCGTCCCTCGGCTTGTCGGAGTCCTTGTAGTTCTCCTTCAGCACCAGGTTGAGCTGGGCCAGGGCCGTCCGGGCGTCGGTCAGGCTCTTGCCGACCAGGTTCGGCACCGTCACCGGCGCCCTGCCCCGGCTCAGAATGAGGGTGACCTTCGCACCGGGTTTGACCTCGGTGCCCACCTTGGGGGAGCTTTCCACCACGACCCCGGCTGGCAGGTTGTCGTCGTAGCGGGGGGTGCCCTTGGCCACCACCAGCTTCACGTTGACCAGGTCCGCCTCGGCGAGCTCGAACTCCTTGCCGATCACATCCGGTACGGGGAAACGCTCCGGACCGAGGGAGAGGGTCAGGGTGATCGTGCCACCCTTGACGATCTCGGCAGCGGACGCCGGGTCCTGCTCCAGCACGCTGTCCTTCGGGGCTTTCTCGTCGAAGCGCGGCTCAGCGTACTTGACGAGAAGCCCGGCGCGGTCGGCCTTCGCCTGCGCCTCGGCCTTGCTCAGGCTCACCAGCTGCGGAGCGTCCGTGTAGCGGCCGACGCCGAACCACCAACCCCCGAGCGCGGCCACCAGGCCCAGCGTCACGACGACCGCCGCGACGGCCAGCCGGCCACGGGGGTTGCTCAGCACCGTGCTGCGCAGCGCGGCGAGCCGGGCGCCCAGGCCCTCCGCCGGCTCCGGGGCGGCGCGACGCCGCCCCGGCCCCTGGCTGCTGGCGCCCTCGGGCAGTCGTGCCCACGACGGGCGGTTGGCCGGCTGGAGCGTCGCCACCATCATGGTCGGCTGGGAGAGCGACGGTGCGTCACTGACCGGGCGGAGTACTGCGGTGTGGCTGTTGGCGTCGCCCAGACGATCCCGGGCCACCTGCACCTCGGCCAACAACGCGCCAGCGTCGGCGGGCCGCGCTCCCGGGTCGCGGCGGGTGGCCCGCTGCACCAGGTCGTCGAGGACCGACGGCAGGCCCGGCACCAGCGTGGAGGGCGCCGGCACGTCCCGGTCGACGTGCTGCCAGGCGACGTCCACCGGACGGTCCCCGTCGTACGGCACCCGGCCGGTGAGCATCTCGAACAGCACGATGCCGGCCGAGTAGACGTCGGTGCGCGGATCGGCGCGGCCCTCGGTGACCAGTTCCGGGGCGACGTACGCCACGGTGGCCATCAGCTGGTTGCCCTGCTCCTCGTCGGCGCTGGCCTCGACCGCCCGGGCCAGCCCGAAGTCGGCCACCTTCACCACGCTGTCGACCAGGTTGGCGACGCCACCGGTAGGCGCTTCCGCGACCAGCACGTTCTCCGGTTTGACGTCGCGGTGCACGAGACCGGCCCGGTGCGCGGCGGCGATCGCGGCGAGCATCTGCTCGGCGATGGCCAGCGCCTCGTCCGGGTTGAGCCGGCGACGCTCGGCCAGCACGTCACGCAGCGTGCGGCCACGGACGTACTCCATCACCAGGTACGGGAGGCCGGCGTGCGTGCCCTGGTCGTAGACCGCCACCACGTTCGGGTGGGTCAGCCGGGCGATGGTCTTCGCCTCGTCGGTGAACCGGGCCACGAAGTTGGCGATCCGGGCCCGGGCCTCGCTCGCCTGGGTCGGGTGAATGATCTTGACAGCGACGGTGCGCTCGAGGCGTTCGTCGGTGGCGGTGTACACGGTCGCCATGCCACCACGGGCCACGCGACCGCGAATGCGGTAGCGCCCGTCGATCAGCGAGCCCAGCAACGTGTCGGCGACCTGAGTGTCCATCGGCAGGCAGTCTATGTGTCCAGAGGGTGAAGGATGAACAGGATGCTACAGCCGTACACCGAACTGGTCCCTCCCGACGCGTTTCCCGCCCCTTGTTCGCTGGTCAGCGACGATCAGGAAAGAGGACGCAGAAGGGCCGCCCGGGGTGCCGGTGGCTCGTCGCGGCGGCGGCGTGGCAGGGTGGTCGGGTGACCGAACCCGTACCCGACCAGGCCGCGCCCGGCCTGGAGCTCGCCGGCCCCACCGACCCGGCCGACTGGTTGACCCTGCCCGACGTCGCCGAACGCCTCGACGTGTCGATCAGCAAGGTGCACCAGATGATCCGTGACCGGGAGCTGTTGGCGGTCCGCCGCGACGGCGTCCGCCGGATCCCAGCGGACCTGGTTGCCAACCAGACCGTGCTCAAGCACCTGCCCGGCGTGCTCAACCTGCTCGCCGACAACGGCTACGACGACGAGGCCGTCCTGCGCTGGCTCTACGAGCCGGACGACACCCTCCCCGGCGCCACCCCAGCCGCCGCCCTCTCCGGCGATCAGGCCCGCGAGGTGAAACGCCGAGCCCAGGCCCAGGGCTTCTAACTCCGTACCCCCGCGTTGATCATGAGGTTGGTGGCGCGGCACGCCGAGGCGAAGGCCGCCAACCTCATGACCAAGCCTGGAGGCGGGGGCGGGTGGGTTTAGTCGGACCGGCGGGTTGCGGCTATGGCCAGGTCGACCAGGGCTTGGCGGGCCTCGGTGTCGAGGTCGACGGCGGTCAGGGCGGCCAGGGCGGCGTCGGTGAGTGTGGTGATCCGCTGTTCGGTACGGGCCAGCGCCCCACTTCCCGAGATCACCTCGCGGAGCCGGGCCACGCCGTCCTCGTCCAGCTCCGGGTCGCCGAGCCGGCCGAGCAGCAGCTCACGACCCGCGTCGTCGGTGGCCTCCACCGTCGCCGCCACCAGATAGGTGCGCTTGCCCTCGCGTAGGTCGTCCCCGGCCGGTTTGCCGGTCAGCGCCGGGTCGCCGAAGACCCCCAGCACGTCGTCGCGGAGCTGGAACGCCTCGCCCAGCGGCAGCCCGTACGCCGAGTAGGCCGTCCGCACGTCCTCCGGCGCGTCGGCCAGCGCGGCGCCGAGCAGCATCGGGCGCTCAACTGTGTACTTGGCGGACTTGTACCGGGCGACCTTGCTGGCCCGTTCCACCGAGGTGTCCCCGGTGACCTGGGTGAGCACGTCGAGGTACTGCCCGACGGTGACCTCGGTGCGCATCTCGTCGAAGACCGGCCGGGCCCGGGCCAACGACCACAGGTCCAGGCCGGCGGAGTGCAGCAGCTCGTCGGACCAGACCAGACACAGGTCACCGAGCAGGATGGCCGCGGCGTCGCCGAAACCGTCCGGGTCGCCGCCCCAGCCAGCCTCCCGATGCCGAGTGGCGAAGCGTCGGTGCACCGCGGGCTCGCCGCGACGGGTGTCGGAACGGTCCATCAGGTCATCGTGGATCAGGGCGCTGGCCTGGACGAACTCCAGCGCGGCCAGGGCGGTCAGCACCTGGTCGCCGTCCAGCCCGCCGGCCCCTCGGAACCCCCAGTACGCGAATGCGGGACGCAGTCGCTTGCCGCCGCCGAGCACGAACGCCTCGATCGCCTCGGCCACCGGACCCAACGCCTCGTCCACTGCGGCGAGCCGGACCCGTTGGCCGGCCAGGAACTCGGTGAGAGCCTTGTCGACCCGCTGCCGCAGGCCGGCGCGGTCGACGGGGGACACGGGAGCAGCGTGGGTCACGCCCCGACGCTAGCCGGTCGTCCGTGCTCGTGCTCCACCGCCACGCGTAGTCCCGCCGGTGCGCCCGGGACCCGTCCGCCCGGCCGGTCGCGCGCCGGCCGCCGCGGCGCGGCCCGGCCCGGTGGCCCGCGTCGAGCCGGCTCGACGGGTCGCCGCGGCGGCCTCCGCGAGCACCACCAGCGGCACGTCCAGGACGACGGCGAGCCAGCCGAGCCAGAACCCGCCCGGCACGCGACGCTGTCGCTCCCACCGGGACACCTCGTGCCGACTCAGCGTCGGCACCCCGGCGGCGGCACACAACTCGAGGGCGGCTCGCTGCTGGCTCCAGCCACGGGCCAGTCGGCGCCGGGCCAGCAGCGGCCCGAGCTGCGCGGGGCGCGGCGATGCGGGCGGGATCATCTGTCCTCCTGGCGGGCGTCGGTGCGGTGACGACCCACCCGCCCGACCGGACGGGGCCGGCGTCACCGCTCGGTTGCTGACCCCCGCGCGGGGTCAGGGGCCACCCCCGCCGCCCCTCCCGCACCGTCCCTTCCTACAGCGGAGGTACGACGCCTTTCCGCCGTCGGTCGAGGCGCGGTGCGACACCGCCCACCGGCTCACGGCGGACCCGGGCGACGCCGTCCACCGGCTCACGGCGGACCCGGGCGACGCCGTCCACCGGCTCACGGCGGACCCGGGCGAAGCCGCCCACCGCTTCACGGCAGACCTGGTGAGGCCGCCCACCGGACCGGGCGGCACCGGCCGCTGGGTGGGAAGGGCCTGGGTCCTGGTGCCATCGACCGCTAGAGTCGGGTCGTGGCGCTCGGTCTTCCCTCGACACTCCCCAATCCGCAGCCGGCGATCGGGGAGCTCATCCGTGAGCACCAGCCGACCTTCTCGTTCGAGTTCTTCCCGCCCAAGACCGAGGCGGGGGAGCAGCTGCTCTGGCAGGCCATCCGCGAGCTGGAGTCGCTGCGCCCGTCGTTCGTGTCGATCACGTACGGCGCCGGCGGCTCGACCCGGGACACCACAGTGGCGGTGACCGAGCGGATCGCCACCGAGACCACCCTGCTGCCGATGGCCCACCTCACCGCTGTCAACCACTCTGTCGCCGAGCTGCGGCACGTGGTCGGCCGGCTCGCCGGGGTGGGGGTGCGCAACGTGCTGGCTGTTCGTGGCGACCCCCCGGGCAACCCGGGCGGTGAGTGGATCCGTCACCCCGAGGGCGTGGACTACGCCGAGGACCTGGTCCGGCTGGTGCGTGACGCCGGCGACTTCAGCGTCGGCGTGGCGGCCTTCCCGTACAAGCACCCGCGCTCGCCCGATGTGGCCAGCGACACTGCCCAGTTCGTCCGTAAGTGTCGGGCCGGCGCGGAGTTCGCGGTCACCCAGATGTTCTTCGACGCCGACGACTACCTGCGGCTACGTGACCGGGTGGCCGCCGCCGGCTGTGACACCCCGATCCTGGCCGGCGTGATGCCGGTGACCCAGTTCAGCACGATCGAGCGATCCGTGCAGCTGTCCGGTGCGCCGTTCCCACCGGCGTTGGCGGCCCGCTTCGAACGCGTCGCCGACGACCCGGACGCCGTCCGCCGGCTCGGCATCGAGCAGGCCAGCGAGATGTGCCGCCGGCTGCTGGACGAGGGCGTGCCGGGGATCCACTTCATCACCCTCAACCGGTCCACCGCGACCCGCGAGGTCTGGCAGAACCTGAAGGCCGGCGCCCGCGTGTGAACGATGCGCCTGCGACACCTGTTGCCCGGCACGACGGTTGATCCGTGGTGGGCACACAGCTGAACTGGGATCAGTACGCCACGGCGTGGGCGCGGTTGCACGGCGGGTTCGACCCTCGGGTCGCCGCGCCGGTGGTGCGCGCCTGGCTGCGATTCGCGTACCACGTCGGATATGTGCTGGGTCGACTGCGGGTCAGCCCCACCGCTGTCACAGTGGCCGGGGTGCTGCTCTGCTTCTGCGTACCGTTGCTGGTGGGCCGGCCGGGGGACGGGCCGTTCCTCGGCGCGCTGTTCGTGCTGCTCGCCGCCGTGGCGGACAGCGTGGACGGTGCGGTGGCGGTCGCCACCGGCCGCACCACCCGGCTCGGCTACGTCTACGACTCGGTCGCCGACCGGCTCGGTGAGGTGGCGTGGCTGCTGGCGTTCTGGCTGGTCGGCGCGCCGGGTGGGCTGGTCGTCGCGGGCGGCGCGCTGTCCTGGTTGCACGAGTACGTCCGGGCGCGGGCGGTCGCCGCCGGCATGCGGGAGATCGGCGCGGTGACAGTGGGGGAACGCCCCACCCGGGTTTCGGTGGCGCTGGCCGGTCTGCTGGTCGCCGGGCTGGCCGGGCTGATCGAGCCGGACCTGGCCGCCGGCACCATCACCATGGCGACAGCGGTCTGGGTGCTGCTTGCCGGTTTCGGCCTTGGGCAACTGCTCTCCAGCATCCGCCGCGCCCTGCTCGACGCCGACTGAGTGAGCCAGCGGCCGCAGACACCGGCTGAAAGGCGCAGGCCGGGACAGGCGCCGGCTGGAGCAGGCGGGGTCTACCAGGCGGGGCCGATCTCGTCGGCGACGATCTGCGCGGAGAGGGTCACCATCGGCAACCCGCCGCCCGGGTGGGTCGAGCCACCCACCAGCCACAGCCCGTTCGCCGGCCCTCGGTTCGCCGGGCGGAGCAGCCCACCGGCGGTGCCGTAGATCGAGCCACCTGGCGCGCCGGTCGCCACGTCCAGGTCGGCCGGGGTACGGATCTCGCGGAACAGCAACCGGTCACGCACGTCCACGCCGCGCCGCGCCAACACGTCCAGGATCCGGTCGGCGTACGCGTCGGCCAGCCCCGGGCGTCGCCAGTCGACAGCGCCCGCGGCGGTGCCCTGCCGGGCGGCGTTGACCAGCACGAACCACGCCTCGTGTCCGGCTGGGCGGACCATCGGGTCGTCGGCCACTGTGACGAACACCGCCGGGTCGGCCGCCGGCCGGGCCCGTACACCGCGCCCGGGGTCACCGAATACCGCGTCGAACTCGGCGTCGTAGTCGTCCGGGAAGAAGACATTGTGGTGGGCCAGCCCGGTGCTGCCGGAGACGCCGAGCAGCAGCACGAAGCCGGCGAGGCTGCGGTCGGTCAGCGCGGCCAGCCGACGCGGGTGCGGCAGCAGGTCACGGTAGACGGTGAGCGCGTCCACGTTGGCCACCACCACGTCGGCGGGCACCGGGGTGGTGACGCCGGCGAGGCGTACCCCGTGCACCCGGCCGCCGGTGGCGTCGATCCGTGTGACAGTGGCGTCGGTCTGCACGACCACGCCGAGGTCCAGGCAGCGGGTCAGCAGCGCGTCGGCGAGCGTGCCCAGCCCGCCGCGCAGGTACCAGCCGCCGAAGGCCAGCTCGGCGTAGGGGACCGCGACCAGCGCCGCCGGTGCCCGACGTGGGTCGGCGCCGGTGTAGGTGGCGTACCGGTCCAGCATCATCCGCAGCCGCGGGTCGGACAGGTGCCGGCGGCCCAGGCCGCGCAGACTGCGGCCCGGGGCGATGGCGGCCAGGTCGCCGACGCGCCAGGCCAGCGACGCGAGGTCGCGGGGGGAGTCGACGGTACGACGCAGGATGTCCCGTGAGGAGGCCTGCCACACCCGCGCCGCTCGGCGCCACAGCCGCTGCCAGTCGGCTGCCGCCCGGTCACCGAACGCGGCCCCGATCCGGGCGGTGAACTCCGCCGGGTCGGCGCACGAGTCCAGGGTCGGGCCACCGTCGGGAAAGACGTGTCGGACGATCGGGTCCAGTCCGACCAGGTCCAGGTATTCGTCGAGCTTCGCCCCGGTCGCCTCGAACAGGTCGTGGAAGACCTCGGGCAGGGTGAGCAGGCTCGGCCCGGTGTCGAAGTGGAACGACCCGGCCGGGGTGTCGTGCGCGTACCGGCCGAGTTTGCCGCCGACCGTGTCGGCCCGCTCGAAGACGGTCACCTGATGCCCGGTAGCGGCCAGCCGGGCGGCGGTGGCGAGGCCACCCACCCCGGCGCCGACGACCACGATCCGCGCCATGCCGCGTCCTCCCTAGCTGACCGGGCGGCCCCGCCAGGTCAGGCGGCGTCGCTTTCGCAGATGGTACGACCGCAGGGTCAGCCAACCGAGGACCACGACCGACACGGGGTGTGCGAGCGCGTCGGGCCACCACCGGCCACCGGTCGCGCGGGCGGTGAGCACCCGCCCGGCCACCCCGAGCACGTACGCGGCCAGGCCCACGGCGGCCACCCTCGGTGCGCCGGCCGCCGCACCCGTCAGCGCGATCAGCGGTGGGGCGGTGTAGAGCAGCAGCAGCGCCGCCACCACGGCTGCCGCCGCGCCCTGGTGCCCGAACGACGCCCAGAGCGACTTCGAGTACCCGTCGCGCAGTTGCGGCCAGTTGTCGTACATCCGGCAGGTGGCCAGCCGGGAGCCGTCGGCCAGGGCGATCCGCCCACCGGCCCGCTTGACCGCCCGGGCCAGCTCGACGTCCTCCAGGATCTTGTCGGCGACCGCGGCGTGCCCGCCGGCGGCGGTGTAGCCGGCCCGGTCCACCACCAGGAACTGCCCGCCCGCCGCGGCCAGCGACGGCCGCGACGAGCGTTCCATCGCGCGCAGCGGCAGGAAGGTCAGCCAGAGCCACTGCAACAGCGGCTGCACCAACCGGTCGCCGGCCGTCGCCACCACGATCCGGGGGTACGGCGACAGCAGCGTCACCCGGGCGGCGCGCAACTCGGTGACGGCAGCGGCCACGGCGTGCGGGGCGAGCACCACGTCGGCGTCGACGAAGACCAGCGCGGTGGCGTCCGGGTCGGCCCGGGTGGCCAACTGCCAGCAGGCGTGCGGTTTGCCCAGCCAGCCCGGCGGTGGGGCGACCCCGGTGAGCAGCGTGACCCGGGGGTCGTCGCCGGCCACCGCGCGGACCACGTCGGCGGTGCCGTCGGTGGACCCGTCGTCGAGGACCACGACGCGTAGCCCTGGTACGCCCCGCTGGGCCAGTAGGGCGCGCAGGCAGGGCGTGACCCGGGTGGCCTCGTCGCGCAGCGGCAGCAGCACTGTGACCGGCTCGTCGACGTCGTCGGGCCGGTCGGTGGGTCGGCGCAGCCACCGGGTGGCGTTGAGCCAGGTGTGCCCGGTCAACGCGGCGACGGCGATGAGCAGGGCGAGCAGGACGGTCATCGGGTCGCGTCGACGCCGGGGCGGTGTGGCTGGTGGGCCTCCCGACCGGAGTCACCGCCCCGGCGGGCACGCAGGAGGGTCACCGTCAGGGGTACGGCGGTCACCGACATGCCGGCGGCGCCCCAGAGCGCCGAGGCGGGCAGGTCGAGGAAGACGGCGTGGGCCAGGATGCTGGAGAAGTACGTCCACAGGTACAGCGCGACCATCGGGTGGTCCCGCCGATCGGTGTGCGCGGCGGCCGACCCGGCCAGCGGGCGCAGCGCGCTCATCATCAGCACCGCGAACAGCAGCCAGCCCAGGTAGTTGCTGACCGGGATGCCGGCCAGGCCGGGCAGGGCCGGGGTGGCGTCGCGCCAGACCCAGTAGCCCTCGGCCACCATCTGCGGGTCGAGGAAGAGGTCCCAGGCGGCCAGCCCCACGGTGGCCAGCGCGATCCGCCCCACCCATCGACCCACAGCGGGCCCGCTGCCGCCGGCTGTCGGCCCGCTGCCGCCCGCCGTTGCGGCAGTGCCGCCGGTCAGTCGGACCGCTGCCAGCCAGGCCGGCCAGGCCATCCAGGTCCAGGCCAACGGAATGATCAGCGGCACGCCGGCCAGCTTGGGGCCCAGCTCTCCGGAGTAGTCGTAGCTGCCGAACGGCACGCCGGTGGCCACCCCGATCGCCTCGATCGCGAACCCGCCGCCGGTGGCCACCGCGACCAGCGCCGCCGCCACCCGTGGGCCCCGGCTGAGCAGCGCGTGGCCGACCGAGAGCAGCCAACCGAGGACGACGGTGGCCACTGTGAGCCCCGCCCGGGTGGCGCCGGTGGTGAGCGGGTAGCAGATCTGGGCGAGCACCAGGACGGCGAGCAGCGTCCAGGAGATCCGCCGGGTCATGACGCCGGTGGCTCGAGCGGCAGATCCCGACCGAGTACGCCGAACGGTCGCTCGTCGCCGGGGAAGTGGAAGTCGCGCAGCACGTCGACGAAGCCGAACCGTCGGTACAACCGCCAGGCCCGCGAGGTCTGCTCGTCGGCCTCCGGCGTGGACAGCAGCACGGTGTCGCCCTCCGCCATGCCGAGCAGCGCGCGCAGCTGACCGGTGCCCAGGCCGTGCCCCTGCGCCGGTGGCCGGACGTGCAACTCGACCACCTCGAAGCAGTGGGTGAGCCAGCGCGTGCGGGTCGGGGCGTCCAGCGCGCGGTGCACCTGGTCGTGCCACCACTGGCCGGAAGCGCCCAGGTAGCCGTAGCCGAAGCCGGCGAGGTGACCCTCGCTGGTCAGGCTGGCGACCGCCCGGAAACCCGGCCGGCGGACGTGGGTGGCGATGTAACCGCGCCGGGCTTCCAGCAGGTCGGTGCGGTATCCCATCGCCTCGCCGTAGACGGCCACCACGTCGTCCAGCCGCCGGACGAGATCGTCCGGCGTCCAGCGCACCAACCTCATGCCCGTCCACCCTTCACCGTTTCCGGGCCGCCGTCGGCGACCCACCCGAGCACCGACCGGTCGCCGACCACGTCGCGTACCTCGAACCGGGCGAACAGCTCCTCGGCGTACCAGCCCGCGGTGGGGGTTCGCATGATCGCCGCCCGATGCTCCGGGTGACGGTACGCGAACGCCACCAGGTCCGTCGGGTCGCGCCACACGCTCACCGTGCCCTGCCAACCCAGCGGGGCCTCTCCGACCCCGAACCGGGCCAGCAGGCCGGGCGCGTCGCGCAGGGCGGCGGCCACCGGCGGGATCGCCCGCCAGAAGGTGGCCGCCCGGCGGGCCCGCAGCCGGGCCCGGGTCAGTGCCAGCACCGGGCCGGTGACCCGGCCGCCCGACGGGTCGCCGAACGGTCGCTGGCCGGACCACTCGCCCCGGCTGGTCAACGGGCGTAGGTCGATTCGCGCCTGGGCGTGGGCGATGCGCGCCCAGGCCCGCCCGACCGGCGAGTCGTCGAAGCCGGCCGCCGCGGCGGGAGAGTCCCAGACGGTCAGCGCCGCCCACCGGGTCAGGTCGGCGTCCCGTGGCCCGAAGTCGGTGCCGGTTCCGGTGCCCAGCAGTTTGCCGAACCGGACGCCGGGGAGGGCCCGCAACCGGCGGGGGTCCATCGCCATCCGGGTCAGCGCCCGGGGCAGCGCGCCACGGGAGGTCCGCCACACGTGCAGCGTGACCAGTTCCGGAGCGGCGCTGCTGCTTCGCTCGCTCACGCCACCTCGGCCGGGGTGCCGGCGGTGACCCGCAACAGCTCGGTGTAGGTGGTCGGGAAGACCGCCTGGGGTACGCCACCCGCGGCCCAGATCTCCGGGTACGCCGCCAGCGCCGTGTCCACCAGGGTGCGCAGCGGGTGCGGGTGCCCGAGTGGGGCGACCCCGCCGATCGGCTGCCCGGTGTGGGCCCGGACGAACTCCGGGGTGGCCCGACGCAGTCGGGTGACGCCGATCGATGCCGCCAGACCGGCGGTGTCGACCCGGTGTGCGCCGGAGGTGAGGACGAGCAACGGCGTGTCGTCCGCGTCGAAGATCAGTGAGTTGGCGATCTGGCCGACCTCGACGTCGAGCGCCTCGGCGGCCGCCGCGGCGGTGTGTACCGCGTCGGGCAGCAGACGGACCATGCTGGGCTCACCGGCGCCGTCGAGCGTGCCGGCGGCGGTGAGCGCGTCCTGCACCGCCCGTACGTTCGGGTGTGGCTGCATCCCGCCATTCTTCCCGGTCCGTTGGTGGCCGGTTCAGTCGGCCGGCACGCTCGGCGCGTCACACGTTGCATTTTCGTCGGAGGGGAGGTGTACTGTCAGCAGCAGTTAGAACGAGTGTTCGATTGCCTCGAACGCCCGTTCCAACCAGCCGGAGCGCGGCGTTTCGCGGCGCCACCTCCGGGCGGTGCGGCTCCGCGGGCCGCACCTGGGTTTCCGGGCAGTCGCGAGCCTGGTCCCAACAGGCAGGAGCGTCGCCCACCGCCCACGACCCCCGGGCGGCGGGCGACGCACCCGCCGGTCCGCCGGCCGGGTGTGGTGTGGGGAAGCATCCACACCCGGCCGGCCACACCCGGTGCGTCTTCCTCCGCACCACCCGACCTCGGCGTCTCGTCGGTGGCATCAGCCACCGCAGTGACGTCTCGGCCACGTGGAGGAGAGACATCCATGCCGACCAACCCGGCTCAGGCACCGACGGTGCCGGCGCACGTGCTGCCGCACCGCACCCCCGCCCAACTCCTCACGTTGGCCCGCCGTGGGCTGGTCGAGGCCGGCCAGACCCGACCTGACGGCCTGCGCTACGCAGCTGCCCACCTGGCCGCCCTGCGCGCGGCGGCGGCTCTGCTCGCCGCCCGGGCCCGACCCGCGCCGAGTCGACGCAACCGGATCACCAGCGTCTGGGTCCTCCTCTGCGCCGTCGCCCCGGAGCTCGACGAGTGGTCCCGGTTCTTCGCCGCGGGGGCCAGCAAGCGTGCCGCCGCCGAGGCCGGCATCCCCCGGGTGGTCAGCGCCCGGGAGGCCGACGATCTGCTCCGGGCTGCCGAACAGTTCGTCACGGTGGTGGAAACCGCGCTCGGCGTGGCCCACCAACCGGCCCTGGACGGCCTCGCCGCCTGATCCCGCCGTGCCACCGGCCGCCCCGCGGGGGGAGCCGGGCGGCCGGTGGCACGGCGTGCCGGTCCTGATCTGATCCACAGCAACGACGGGGGAGTTGGTCCAATGGCGGGCCGCATGGTGGTCGGTTCCGCCGCGCTGGCCGATCTGGTGCGCCCGGCGAGCGCGCCCGACCCGGTCGGTGGCCACCGAGTGCTGCCGGTGGTGCCCGAGCTGACCGGTCTGCTGCCCAACCGGGGTCTGCGCCGGGGCAGCACCATCGCGGTCGCCGCCGGCCAGCCCCGCCGCAGCGGTGGCACCTCGCTGCTGCTGGCCCTGCTCGCCGAGGCGTCCCGGGCCGGTTCGTGGTGCGCCGTGGTCGGGGTGCCGACGTTCGGCGCGGGCGCGGCGGCTGAGTTGGGCATCGCCCTGGACCGGCTGGCCCTGGTGCCGAACCCCGGCCCCGAGTGGGCCACAGTGGTCGCCGCGCTGATCGACGGGGTGGACGTCGTGGTCACCACAGTGCCGGCCTCGGTCTCCGCCTCGGTCG
This sequence comes from Micromonospora sp. NPDC048947, assembly GCF_040649495.1. NCBI lineage: Bacteria > Bacillati > Actinomycetota > Actinomycetes > Micromonosporales > Micromonosporaceae > Micromonospora > Micromonospora sp. NPDC048947. The sequence continues at coordinate 153,439 of NZ_JBEZFO010000008.1, read as the reverse complement.
CCACCCGGTTGGCGGCCCGGGCCCGGCAGCGCGGCAGCGTGCTCGTCCCGTACGGCCGGTGGGACGGCGCGGATGTGACGCTGCAGGTGGTCCGGGGAGTCTGGGAGGGTCTCGGGCTGGGCCGGGGGCGGTTGCGCCGCCGGGAGATCACCGTCTCGGCGCGCGGGCGCGGGGCGGCCGCCCGGCCCAAGGAGATCAAGGTCTGGCTCCCCGGTGACGAGCTGACCCGGGTGATCCCTCGTACGCTGCCGTCGCCCGTGGGCCGATCGGCCGCGCCACTCGCGCTGGTCGGTCGGGGATGACCGGCGCGCCGGCACGCACGCTGCTGCTGTGGTGCCCGGACTGGCCGGTGCTCGCCGCCGAGATCGTCGACGGGGTGCCGGCGACCGGCCCGGTCGCCGTGCTGCACGCCAATCGGGTGGTCGCCTGCTCCGAGCGGGCCCGCGCCGAGGGGGTGCGTCGAGGGCTGCGCAAGCGGGAGGCGCAGGGGCGCTGCCCGCAGCTCACCGTCGTGGAGTACGACCCCGGCCGGGACGCCCGGGCGTTCGAGCCGGTGGTCGCCGCGGTGGAGGAGTTGGTCGCCGGCGTCGAGGTGGTCCGTCCGGGGGCCTGCGCGGTGGCCGCCCGGGGGCCGGGCCGCTACCTCGGTGGTGAGGAGGCGGCCGCTGAGCGGATCATCGAGCACGTGGCGCAGTCGTGCCTGGTGGAGAGCCAGGTCGGCATCGCCGACGGAGTGTTCGCGGCCGGGTTGGCCGCTCGCGCCGGCCGGGTGGTGGCACCGGGTGGGACACCGGAGTTCCTGGCCGGGTTGCCGGTCGAGGCGCTCGGCCGGTCGGCGCTGGCCGACCTGCTGCGTCGGCTGGGCGTACGCACCCTCGGCGACTTCGCCGCCCTGCCGGCCGGCGACGTGCTGGCCCGGTTCGGGTTCGACGGTGCGCTGGCCCACCGGCTGGCCGCCGGGCGGGACCACCGCCCACTCGCCGTCCGGCAGCCGCCGGCCGACCTGACGGTGACCGCCGAGCACGACGAGCCGATCGACAGGGTCGACGCGGCGGCGTTCGTGGCCCGGGCGCTGGCCGAGCGGTTGCACGAACGGCTGGCCGGGCACGGGCTGGCCTGCACCCGGCTCGGCATCGAGGCGGTCACCGAGCACGGTCAGGAGCTGCACCGGGTGTGGCGGCACGATGGCCTGCTCACCGCCTCGGCCATCGCCGACCGGGTGCGCTGGCAGCTCGACGGGTGGCTCTCCGGCAGCAACGGCCGCGCCGGTGCCCGGCCGGCCCGACCGACGGCCGGCATCATCCGGCTGCGACTGATACCGGACGGGGTGATCGCCCAGGCCGGTCTGCAGGCCGGCCTCTGGGGGGAGACCGGCGAGGAGCGGGAACGCGCGCACCGGGCGTTGAGCCGGGTGCAGGGCATCCTCGGCCCGGAAGCGGTGGTCACCGCGGTGCTCGGTGGTGGGCGCTCCCCGGCCGACCAGGTGCGACTGGTGCCGTGGGGCGACGAACGCGTCCCCGCCCGCCCTGGCCCGCCGGCCGATGCCGGCGCCGACCCGGGCACCGGCCGGGGTGGAGGCGGGGCTCCGCCGTGGCCGGGCCGGCTGCCGGCGCCCGCGCCGGCGGTGGTGCTGCCCAACCCGCTCGCGGCGACGGTGCACGACGCCGCCGGCGAGCCGGTGGTGATCAGCGCGCGGTTGGCGGTGAGCGCCCCACCGGCTCGGCTGGTGGTCGGCACCGGCCAGCCGGCGGAGATCGTGGGCTGGGCCGGCCCGTGGCCCGTGGACGAGCGGTGGTGGGCGCCGGTCGAGGCCCGTCGACGGGCCCGGTTCCAGGTCAGCCTGGCCGACGGTGCCGCCCTGCTGCTGGCCGTCGAGGCCGGGCAGTGGTTGGTGGAGGCGATCTATGACTGAGCCGGTGCTCCCCAGGTTTGCGGCGGATGCCCCGACGAGGGCGGCTCGATGAGCTTTCACAACCCGAAGATGCCCTGGTCGGAGCTGGAGCGGGTGCTCTCCGGGCGGGCCAGCGGCGGCGGCCGGTCGGGCGGCGGTCGGTCGCGCGAGGAGCGGCACCTGCACGTGGTGGACCCGCTCGCCGTGGACGCCGACGGCGGCGACTCCCCGGCCTGGAGCCGTAAGCGCCAGCAGTACGAGCCACCGGAGCTGACCCGCCCCGACGGCGTGGTGCCCTACGCGGAGCTGCACGCGCACACGAACTTCAGCTTCCTCGACGGCGCCAGCCACCCGGAGGAGCTGGCCGAGGAAGCGGCCCGGCTGGGGCTCACCGCGCTCGCCGTCACCGACCACGACGGCTTCTACGGGGTGGTCCGCTTCGCCGAGGCGGCTCGGACGCTGGGCCTGCCGACCATCTTCGGCGCGGAGCTGTCCCTCGGCCTGCCCGGCCCGCAGAACGGCGAGCCCGACCCGCACGGCGCGCACCTGCTGGTGCTCGCGCACGGCCACGAGGGGTACGCCCGGCTGGCCACCACCATCGCCCGCGCCCAGCTACGCGGCGGGGAGAAGGGCCGCCCGGATTACGGGGACCTGGAGGAGGTCGCCGCCGAGCTGCGTGACCATGTGCTGGTGCTGACCGGCTGCCGCAAGGGGCACGTGCCGGGGGCGCTGCTCACCGACGGGGTGGACGCGGCGGCCCGCGAGTTGGACAGGCTGACAGCGCTCTTCGGCGCGGAGACGGTGGCAGTGGAGCTGACCGACCACGGCCACCCCATCGACGCCGACCGTAACGACGCGCTCGCCGAGCTGGCCGCCGCGGCCGGGTTGCCGACGGTGGCCAGCAACAACGTGCACTACGCCAGCCCCGGCCGGCGTCGGCTGGCCACCACCGTCGCCGCGGTCCGGGCCCGACGCAGCCTGGACGAGATCGACGGCTGGTTGCCCGCGGCGGCCACCGCCCACCTGCGCAGCGGCGCGGAGATGGCGGCCCGGTTCGCCGCGTACCCGGGTGCGGTGGCGCGGGCCGCCGAGTTCGGCGCCGAGTTGGCCTTCGACCTTCAGCTCGTCGCGCCGCAGCTACCGGCGTACCCGGTGCCGCCGGGGCACACCGAGATGAGTTGGCTGCGGAAACTGACAGCTGACGGGGCGCACGAGCGCTACGGGCCGCCGCAGGCGCACCCGACGGCGTACGCGCAACTCGACCACGAACTGAACATGATCGAGGAACTGGGGTTCCCCGGCTACTTCCTGGTGGTCTACGACATCGTCACGTTCTGCCGTGACCAGGACATCTACTGCCAGGGTCGGGGTTCGGCGGCCAACTCGGCGGTCTGCTACGCGTTGCGGATCACCAATGTGGACGCGGTCCGGCACCAACTGCTCTTCGAGCGGTTCCTCGCCCCGGAACGGGACGGCCCACCCGACATCGACGTGGACATCGAGTCCGACCGCCGGGAGGAGGTGATCCAGCACGTCTACACCCGTTACGGCCGGGAGCACGCCGCCCAGGTCGCCAACGTCATCTCCTACCGGCCCCGGTCGGCAGTGCGGGACGTGGCCAAGGCGTTCGGCTACTCGCCGGGGCAGCAGGACGCCTGGAGCAAGCAGATCGACAGGTGGGGCTCGGTCGCCACTGTCGATGTCGAGAACATCCCCGAGCAGGTGGTGGAGTACGCGAACGAGTTGCAGACGTTCCCACGGCACCTGGGCATCCATTCCGGCGGCATGGTGATCTGCGACCGGCCGGTGATCGAGGTCTGCCCGGTGGAGTGGGGGCGGATGCCCGGGCGCAGCGTCCTGCAATGGGACAAGGACGACTGCGCCGCTGTGGGCCTGGTCAAGTTCGACCTGCTCGGCCTGGGCATGCTCTCCGCCCTGCACTACGGCTACGACATGATCGGGTCCCGGCTCGACCTGGGTGACATGACCCTGGACGACCCGGAGGTCTACGACATGCTTTGCCGGGCCGACTCGGTCGGGGTGTTCCAGGTGGAGAGCCGGGCCCAGATGGCCACCCTGCCCCGACTCAAGCCCCGCGAGTTCTACGACCTGGTGGTCGAGGTGGCGCTGATCCGCCCCGGTCCGATCCAGGGCGGTTCGGTGCACCCGTTCATCCGCCGCAAGAACGGTCAGGAGCCGGTGACCTTCGCGCACCCGCTGATGCGCAACGCCCTGGAGAAGACCCTTGGTGTGCCGTTGTTCCAGGAGCAGTTGATGCAGCTCGCCATCGACCTGGCCGGCTTCGACGCGGCCGAGGCCGACCAGTTGCGCCGGGCGATGGGCGCGAAACGGTCGGTCGAGCGGATGACCCGGATCGCCGATCGGCTCTATGCCGGCATGGCCGAGCGGGGCATCACCGGTGAGCTGGCCGACGACGTCTACCGCAAGCTCACCGCGTTCGCCAGCTACGGCTTCCCGGAGAGCCACGCGATGAGCTTCGCCTACCTGGTCTACGCCAGTTCCTGGCTCAAGCGTTACCACCCCGCGCCGTTCCTGGCCGCGCTGCTCAACGCCCAGCCGATGGGTTTCTACTCGCCGCAGACCCTGGTCGACGACGCCCGCCGGCACGGGGTGGAGGTCCGTCGTCCGGACATCAACGCCAGCGGGGCTCTGGCGGTGCTGGAGTCCACCCCGGAGACCCGGTGGGGTAGCGGGCCGGGGGAGCCGCCGCACGCGTGGGGGCTGGGCGGCCCCGCCGTCCGGCTCGGCCTGTCCAGTGTGCGGACCCTCGGCGTCGACGTGGCCGAACGGATCGAGGCCGAACGGGCCGCCGGCGGGCCGTACCGGGACATGCCGGATGTGGCCCGGCGGGTCGGTCTCACCGCCGCGCAGCTGGAGGCGTTGGCCACTGCGGACGCCTTCGCCTGTTTTGGGCTGACCCGGCGGCAGGCGCTGTGGGCCGCCGGCGCGGCGGCCCAGGACCGACCGGGTCGGCTGCCCGGCACTGTGACCGGCGCGGCGGCACCCACGCTGCCCGGGATGGAGGCGGTGGATCGGCTGGTCGCCGACGTGTGGTCCACCGGGCTGTCGCCGGAGAGCCATCCCGCCCGGTTCATCAGGGGGCAGCTCGACGTGCTCGGCGCGGTGCCGATCGCCCGGCTCGGCAGGGTGGAGCCGGGGCAGCGGATCCGGGTCGGTGGCATCGTCACCCACCGGCAACGCCCGGCGACGGCGGGCGGGGTCACCTTCCTCAACCTGGAGGACGAGACGGGGATGCTCAACGTCACCTGTTCGCCGGGGCTGTGGCAGCGCTACCGGCGGGTGGCGCGGACCAGCGCCGCGCTGGTGGTCCGGGGGCGGTTGCAGCGAAACGAGGGAGTGACCAACCTGATCGCCGACCGGCTGGACGCCATCGAGCCACCGGTGAGTCCGGCCTCCCGTGACTTCCGCTGATTCAGTGATCCACATTACGGTTTCCCGAGCCGTCGAGCGGGAGACTCGTCCCGAGCGGGCAGAGCGGCCCGTGATCCGTGAGGGGGAACGACAGTGACGGGAAATCACGCGTACACCGGTGGAATCGCCAACGCCCGGCGGACCCGACTGGGCACCGGCTGGGTGCCGTCGCACCTCGCCGACCCCCGCGAGTACGAGGTGACAAACGGTCCGGTGGCCAACGAGCGCCGGTCCCGGGCGGAGGACGAGGCCGAGGGCACCGAGGCCTGACCGGCCGCCGCCCCACGCACCGATCGGGCGTGTGGTGGGCGGCCCCCGCCACACGCCCGCACCACCACCGGGCCGGGTGACTAGGCTCGGCCGGGTGGAGCAGACCCCAGGCCGGTTCGCCGAGCCGCCGCTGACACCCCGCACCGCCGTGATCTGGTCGGTGCTCCGCGCCGAGCTGGACCGGCGCGGCGACGCCGAGCTCACAGTGCTGGACGTGGGCGGCGGCACCGGCGGTTTCGCCGTTCCGCTGGCCCGCGCCGGGCATCGGGTCACAGTCGTCGACGCCAGCCCCGACGCGCTCGCCGCGCTCACCCGCCGCGCCGCCGAGGCCGGGGTGGCCGACCGGATCGTCGCCGTGCAGGGCGACGGTGACGCCCTCGCCGGGCTGGTCGAGCCGGCCGGCGTCGACCTGGTGCTCTGCCACGCAGTCCTGGAGGTGGTCGACGACCCGACGCCGGTGGTGACCGCGCTGGCTACCGCGCTGCGCCCGGGTGGCGCGGCCAGTGTGCTGGTGGCCGGCCGGGCCGCCGCCGTGCTGGGCCGTGCGATGAACGGGCACCTGGACGTCGCGACCACCCTGGCCGCCGATCCGGCCGGCACCGCTGGCCCGCGCGACACGCTGCGCCGACGCTACGACGCCCCCGGCGCCGCCGCGCTGCTCGGCGCCGCCGGGCTGGTGGTCGAGGAGATCCACGGGGTACGCGTGCTGGCCGACCTGCTGCCGGCCGCTGTCGCCGATGGGCAGTCCGCCGCAGTGGTCGAGCTGGAACGTGCGCTGGCCGCTCAACCGCCGTACCGGGACCTCGCCGCCCAACTGCACCTGTTCGCCCGCCGGCCGGCATGACCGCCGAGGCCGGTGGCCGGCCGGCCCCGCTGGAGATCCTCGGGCCGGGCCACGGCGGGGGCCGCCTCGCCGACGTGCTGCCCAGCGCGCTGGCGGTGCTCGGGGTGCCCGGCTCGACCGACCCGCTGGGGCTCCGGCCCGCGCTGGCCGGGGTACGCCGGATCGCCGTGCTGCTCGTCGACGGGCTCGGCTGGTACCAGCTGCCGACCACGGCCCCGTACGCGCCGACCATCGCCGGGCTCGCCGCGACTGTGGCCCGGCCGCTCATCGCCGGTTTCCCGTCCACCACTCCGACCAGTCTGGTGTCGCTGGGCACCGGTGCCGCGCCGGGCGCGCACGGCGTGCTCGGCTTCACAGTGCGGGTGCCCGGCACCGATCGGGTGCTCACCCACACCGACTGGGCCGCCGATCCGTCGCCGCTGCGCTGGCAGCCGGTGCCCACCCAGTTGGAGCGGGCCCGCGCTGCCGGGGTGACGACGAGCGTGGTGAGTCGGCCGGAGTTCGGCGGCACCGGGTTGACGGTGGCAGCCAACCGAGGCGGCGACTTCCGGGGCGCCGCCGGCGGGGACGCGGTGGCCACCGCCATGCTGGCCGCGCTGGCCGCCGGGGCCGGGCCCACACTGGTCTCCGGCTACCACGCCGACCTGGACCGGCACGGCCACATCAGCGGCGTCGACTCGGCGCCCTGGCGGGTCGCCGCGACCGAGGTGGACGCCCTGGTGACCCGACTGGTCGACGGGCTGCCGCCGGACGCGGCGCTGCTGGTGACCGCCGACCACGGGCAGCTCGACATCCCTGCCGCGCACCGCTTCGACCTGGACACCGATCCGCGACTGCGCGCCGGCGTGCGGCTGGTGGCCGGCGAGGCCCGGGTGCGTTACCTGCACGTCGAGCCGGGCGCTGTCGACGACGTGCGGGCCGCCTGGTCGGAGGTTCTGGGTGCCACGGCCCGGGTACGCACCCGCGACGAGCTGGTGGCCACCGGCTGGTTCGGGCCGGTGGCCGAGGAGCACCTGGGCCGGATCGGCGACGTGGTGGCGATCTGCAACGACACGTACGCGGTCATGGCCAGTCGCACCGAGCGGCCGATGGCGTCGAAGTTGGTGGCCTACCACGGGTCGGACACCGCGGCGGAGCTGACAGTGCCGCTGATGGTCGTCCGGGGCTGACCCGCCGACGGTTCGGCCCGCTGGCCGATGGTGGTGTCGTACCTCCGGGTTAACCTGCCGGGATGGGCCGCAGCCAGTCGTTGCCCCGGGGCGACGATCCGCGCTTCGGGCCGGACGCCGACGACTCCGCCAGCCCGATCCTGCACGTCGACATGGACGCCTTCTTCGCCGCCGTCGAGGTGCGTCGTCGCCCCGAGCTGCGCGGCCGGCCGGTGATCGTCGGCGGTGTCGGCCCGCGCGGGGTGGTCAGCTCGGCCAGCTACGAGGCCCGCCGGTACGGCGTCCGCAGCGCGATGCCGACCAGTCAGGCCCGGGCCCGCTGCCCCCACGCGGTCTACCTGCCACCGGATTTTTCCGCCTACACGGCCGCCTCCCGGGCCGTCATGCAGATCTTCCGAGACGTCACGCCGCTGGTGGAGCCGCTCTCCCTCGACGAGGCGTTCCTCGACGTGACCGGCGCCCGTCGGCTCTTCGGCTCTCCGGCCACCATCGCCCGGCTGATCCGTCGCCGGGTCGCCGACGAGCAGGCGTTGACCTGCTCGGTCGGGGTGGCGCCGACCAAGTTCGTGGCCAAGCTGGGCTCCACCCGGGCCAAGCCGGACGGCCTGCTGGTCGTGCCCCCGGGGCAGGTGCTCGACTTCCTGCACCCGCTGCCGGTGGACGCCCTGTGGGGGGTGGGGGAGCGCGCCGCCGAGGCGCTACGCCGGCTCGGCCTGAGCACAGTCGGCGACCTCGCCGAGGCACCGGTGGGCATGCTCCGCCGAGCCGTCGGTGCCGCCTCGGCGTCGCACCTGCACGAGTTGGCCTGGGGGCGCGACCCGCGCGGGGTGAGCCCCGAGCACGTCGACAAGTCGATCGGCGCCGAGGTGACCTTCGACGTCGACGTGGCCGACCCGTTGGAGATCCGCCGCGCGTTGCTGGCGCTCAGCGCGAAGGTCGGTGTCCGGTTGCGCGGCTCCGAGCAGGTCGGGCGCACCGTCTCACTCAAGGTCCGGCTGGCCGACTTCCGCACCGTCAGTCGATCTCGCACCCTCGACGTTCCCACCGACACCGCCCGCGAGATGTTCGACACGGTCTGGGCGCTCTACACCGCGTTGGACCCCGGCGAGCGGATCCGACTCGTCGGTGTCCGGGTGGAAGGACTCGCCCCGTCGCAGGGCGCTCCCCGGCAACTCACCCTCGGCGCGCCCGAGCATGGCTGGCGCGAAGCGGAAGCTGCCGCGGACGCCGCCGCTGCCCGTTTCGGGCGGTCCGTCATAGGTCCGGCCAGTCTGATGGGCGACCGTTATCCCCGTCGAAACGAAAATCCACCCCGCCCATAGGTCGTCCCGCTTTCCGACGCGCGACCCCCCTCGTAGACTTGCGGGTAAGCAGCCGGTTGGCTGCCACGGTCTGTCGGCCCGAGTGGGCCCGACCAACGTGACCGGGGAGGAGTGCCGTGCCGCTCTCGGAGCACGAGCAGCGGCTGTTCGAGCAGATCGAGCGGTCGCTTGCCGAGGACCCCAAATTCGCCTCGGCCGTGCGCGCCAGCGATCCGCGCTTCCATGCGCGGCGTCGCCTGCTCGTCGCCGCCGGCGTCATCATCGCTGGCTTGGCTCTACTGGTCTATGGCGCGGTGATCAAGACTCCACCGCTGGCGGTGGCGGGCTTCGTCGTCATGCTGGCGTCGGCCGCGTTCGCGGTGCAGTCGCACCGGCGGGCGCAGTCACCCGACCTGCACGTGGTGGGCGGCACGACGAGTCGTCGTCGTCCCCGCGGTGGCCGATCCGGTCGCCGGTCGTCAATCCTGGACCGCATGGAGGACAGGTGGCGGCAGCGCCCGGAGGGGCACCGCTGAGCCGGTCCCGCCACTGAGGCGGGCCGTACGCCGCGACGAGCGGTCGCCGGGCACAGCCCCCGGCGACCTCCGTCGTATCCGCGCGCCCTTACCCGGTTCGCGTCCTCTGCGCTGCGCCTTCTTCCGCGTGATCGTGCTTGGTCCGTGGTCTTCTCCCGCGCCTTCTTTCGCGTGATCGTGCTTGGTCTGTGGCCTTCTCCCGCGCCCGCGCCCGGTCCGTGGCCTTCTCCCGCGCCTGCTCCCGCATGATCGTGCTCGATCCTGGAAGTAGTGGCATCGTGTGCGAGGGGAGGGGCCTCTTTCCTGGATCGAGCACGACCTTGGGCGGTCCCGGTAGTCGTTGAGCCGCTGCGCCCGATCGAATCCGCGCGGAACGACGTCGCCCCCGACCAGCGGCATGATCGACTCGAGTTCCGCGTGATCGGGGGGCACCCGGCCACCGGAGACCGCGACTTCACCGCGCCACTGCGCAGACCCGACGTCGCCCCGGTTTACGCCTCGCTCGGCCCGCGTGGTCTACGCCTCGCTCGGCCCGCGCGGCCTACGCCCTACTCGGCTACGCCTCATCCCGACACGGTGCCGCTGCGCCGGACCGGCGCACCCACCCCGGTGCACCCACCCCGGCCCGCCCATGATCACTTGACGAGGAGTAGCTGCCAGAAGCTCTGCAACTACTGACCATCAAGTGATGATGAGCGGCGGCGGGTGCGCCGGAGCGCTGGTGCCGGGGTGGGTGCGTTGGGTTTCGGTCAGCGTGCGGCCCGGTCGGCCAGCAGCCGACGAGGGTTCCACCGCAGCAGTCGGTACCGGGCCTGACCGGTGAGCGCCACCATCCGGCTGGACCTGTCGGCCATGGCGGTGCGCCAGCGCAGCAGCACCGAGGGTGGCAGCACGGCGGCGAGGAGGAGGGTCCGCCGGTCCGCCCGTGTCGCGAGCGCCGCACGGACCGCGCGTAGCGCTGGCAGCAGCCGCTCACCGGTCAGCGGATCCCGCGCGTAGCGGGCCCGCTCCTCCGCCCGGCCGAGCAGCCGCGCGGATCCGATCGCGTCGTCATCGTCGAGGGAGTCCCGGACAAGCCGGTCCGCTGTCGCCCTGGGCGTCTCGGTCGGATCGACCGGGACCCGGAAGTCCACAAGCGTGTCGAGCAGTTCGGCCCAGGCGGCGTGCGCGTCCGCGCGGGCCTGGTTGGCGTCCGCGCTGACCATCACCGGACGTGCCCCCGGCTCGGCGCCGCCGTCGACCCTCGCGGGGGCCATCGCCCCGCTCGCCGCGCGGCCACTGCGTCGGCGGCGCAGGGTCATCCGGCGCAGGGCGGGCACCGCGAGCAGCACCAGCAGGGCCACCAGGCCCGCTGCCCACCAGGGCCAGACCGGTGGCTGTTCGTTCGGCGTCGTCCCGCCGAGGGAGAGCCCGTCGTCGGTGTCCCGGTCGGCGTTGTCCTGGCCGGTCGGCTCCGTCGAGGTGCCCGGGTCCGTCGGGGCGCTCGTGGCGTCGCTGCTCGGGCTGGGCGCCTCCGGCGCGTCAGTGTCCGGTGCCCAGGCTGACCGGGTGGAGCCGGGCACCCCGTACGCCGGGGTGGCGTCGAACGGCACCCAACCAGCCCCGTCGAAGTAGACCTCGGTCCAGGCGTGCAGGTTGAGGTTGGTCAGCGTGAAGGTGTCGCCGTCGCGCTTGCTGCCGTTGGTGAACCCGAACGCCACCCGGGCCGGAATGCCGGCCGAGCGGACCAGCCAGGCCATCGCGGCGGCGTACTGCTGGCAGTAGCCCACCTTGTTGGTCAAGAAGTTGACGATGTCCTGACCGCTGCTGCCGCTCTCGGTGCTCAACCGGTAGCTGAAGCCGTTGTCCGCCGAAAAGTGCCGGTAGATCGACAGCACCCGGTCGTAGTCCGTGCGCTTGCCCTGGATCAGCTCTTTGACCAGCTCTTCCACCTCCGGCACGGGCCCGGGGGTGGCGGTCATCTGTCGGCGTACGGGGTGCTCGGTCGGCAGTGACCGCGCGGCCCGCAACGCCTCAGGCGTGAAGGTGGAGCGGACGTAGTCGAAGGAGTACTTCCGACCGCGGGAGTTCTCCCGGTTGGAGAAGACGACCTGCTGGGTGGTGTCGTAGAGCCAGTTGTCGCTGAGGTCGTCGGCGCGGGTCGGCTCGGCGTACACCGGCATCAGCGACATGCTCAGGCTCTTGGTGACCTCGACGGTCGCCCGGTAGGTGGTCTGCTGCACGCCTGGACCGGCCCGGTCGGCCGGGTTCGGCAGGTCCCTGTTGACCGACCGGCCGCTGGGGTTGCGCGCCTGGAAACCAGCGGGGCGAAGCTCGTCGGCGACCGCGTAACGCAGGTAGAACGGGTTCTGCTCGGACGTCTTCACCTTCACCAGGTCGGCTACCTGGGACTGGTTGAGTTGGCCGGCGAGCGAGGCGAACAGGTCGATCCGACCCGACGTGCCGCCCGAGCCGGACCCGTTGCCGGTGCCGTTGCCCGGCCCTCGGCTGAGCGAGTCGAGCAGCCCGCCGGTCATGCCGGGCACCGCCAGCGGCAGCACCACCGCCAGCGCCACCCCGACCGCCGCGAGCCGGCGGCCGGCGGAGGCCAGCGGAGAGGCCTCCCACACGTCGACGTCGCGGCCATCACCGGTGAACCGGCGCCCGAAGCGACGGACCCGGTCGACGTTGTCGGTGACCAGCAGCCAGAGGTAACCGGCGGCGCCCACCACGAACGGCACCGCGGGGACGCTGTCCACGTAGACGGCGACCGGCACCGAGTAGATGGCGAGCATCGGCAGCCCCGCCAGCGCGGGCCGGCGCAGCCCAACGGCCAGTACGTTCACCAGCACGGCGACTCCGCCGACGCCGAGCACGGCGATGAACAGCAGCGGGTCAGTGTCCGGGACCTCGACCCCGTACGAGCGCATGTCCTGCATGGAGCCGGCGAGCAGGTCGCCGAAGTACGCGAACGTGCCCGGGGTGGGCAGGATCGCGAGCAGTTCCTGGCCGCTGGGGAACAACCAGGTCAGGGCGAGCATCAGGCCGGCCAGCATGCCCAGCACCTGACCCCACAGCGGTGCCCGGGCGAGGCGGGTCAGCGCGGCCACCCCGGCCACCACGGCGACCGCGATGATGGACTCGATCAACCACGTCCAGCCCTGGAAGATGGCCGACAGCGGCGCGGCGGCCAGCAGCGTGGCAGCGGCCGCCACCATGCCGATGTTCCGACTGCTGATCATGAGGGGAGCCTTCCGTTCATCGCACACCGCCGGCGACCGTCTCGGCCAGCGCGGCCCGCAGGGCGAACCCCTGGGCGCCCCGACCGACCTGCGGCCACAGCGCCGGCAGCCGGCCGCCGTGGTCGACGCCGACCACCCGCCAGCCACTCTGCAACATGGCCAGGACGGCGGCGGCGTGGGCGTGCTCCGCCTCGGCCCGCGCCTTCTCCGGCAGGCTGAGCCAGGTGGAGCTGTTCAGCAGGAAGCCGACGCAGGTGGCGCCGTTGCCCCGCAGCCCGGCCAGCAGCTCCGCCTCGGCGACGCTGACAGTGCCGAACAGGCCGATGATCAGACCGCCGTCGGCGCGTTGACGGACCCGCTGCACGAGGCCGGTGACCTCGGCGCGCTGATCCAGTCGGACCTCAGCGAGGTGGTCGAGCAGCGCGCCGTCCCCGCCGGCCTCCGAGGCGTCCACATCTGCGCCCGAGCCGGTGACCAGGCGCAACTTGTAACCGGCCTGCCGCAGGTGGACGGCGATGCTCGCGGCGGCCGACACCGACCACTCGAAACTGGCAGTCGGCCCCTCACCCCGGTGGCCGTACGCCCGGGTGTCCAGGACGACTGTGGCCCGGCTCTCCCACGGTTGCTCCTCGCGGCGCACCATCAGCTCACCGGTGCGGGCGGTGGACTTCCAGTGCACCCGGCGCAGGTCGTCGCCGCGCCGGTACTCCCGGGTCGCCGCGTCGTCCTCGCCGTGCACCGCCACCGAGCGTGCCCGGCTGTCGCCGCTGCCCGCGTACTCCCCTGGGAGCCGGACCGACGGCAGCGGGGTGACCTGCGGGATGACCGTCAGGTGATCGGTGCTGGGGAAGGAGCGGGTGAGTTCACAGAGGCCGAACGGGTCGGTCATCCGGACGACCAGCGGGCCCACGTCGTAGCGGCCCCGAACGTCGGCCCGCACCGTGTACGCCACGGAGCTGGCCTGGTGCGCGCCGAGCCGCTCCAACACCACCCGGGGCCGGCTGCCCAGCGCGTAGGGCAGCCGGTCCTCCAGGAGCAGGGTGCCGGTCGGCAGCCGGGAGAGGTTCTGTAGGCGCAGCACCACCCGGGAGTTGGCGCCGACCGGAACCCGGTGCGGGTCCAGCGAACGGTTGCAGGCCAGCTTGTAGCGGCTCCGCCCGACGTAGGCGGCGGCCAGCAACGGCAGGATGGCCAACAGCACAGCCACCCGGAGCAGGTCCTTCTCGCCGAGGATGCCGGCCGAGATCGCCGCCGCGACCGCAGCGGCGAGGAAGGACCGCCCGCGGGTGGTCAGCCCGCGTAGCCCGGCACGCACGTCATGGCCTCCGCGGCTCGTAGGGTGCGCGACCGTTGCCGGTGGCGGGTGGCCGGGTGTCGTACGGGTTGCGCTGCCTGTCGTGTGGCAGCGGCAGGCGGTGCACCAGCTCGGAGACGATCGCGTCGGTGGTGCGCCGGGCGAGCTGCGCGTCGGCGGTCGGGATGATCCGGTGGGCCAGCACCGGCACCGCCAGGGCCTGCAGATCGTCGGGGAGGACATAGTCGCGGCCCTCCAGGGCGGCGACCGCCCGGGCGGTGCGCAACAGTTGCAGGGTCGCCCGGGGGGACGCGCCGAGCCGCAGGTCGGGGGCCTCGCGGGTGGCGGTGACCAGGTCGATCGCGTACTGCTTGACCGCGTCCGCCACGTGCACCTGCCGGACGGTGGCGATCAACTGCCGGACGATGGCCGCGTCGGAGACCGCGCGCAGCTCGTGCAGCGGGTCGGTGGCGCCGTGCCCGTCGAGCATGGCCAGCTCGGCGTTGGAGTCCGGGTAACCCATCGCGATGCGGGCGGTGAACCGGTCGCGCTGCGCCTCGGGCAGCGGGTAGGTCCCCTCCATCTCGATCGGGTTCTGGGTGGCGATCACCATGAACGGGGTCTGGAGCTGGTACGTCACCCCGTCGACGGTGACCTGCCGCTCCTCCATGCACTCCAGCAACGCCGACTGGGTCTTCGGCGAGGCCCGGTTGATCTCGTCGCCGACCACCAGGTTGGCGAACACGGCGCCGGGGCGGAACTCGAAGTCGTGCGTCTCCTGGTTGTAGACGCTGACCCCGGTGACGTCGCTGGGCAGCAGGTCGGGGGTGAACTGGATCCGTCGGACCGTGCAGTCGATGGACCGCGCGAGGGCCTTGGCAAGCTTGGTCTTGCCGACACCCGGGACGTCTTCGATCAGGAGGTGACCCTCGGCGAGCAGGACGGCCAGGGCGAGCCGCACGGTGGCGGTCTTACCCTCGATGACCTGCTCGATGTTGGCCACGATGGCCTCGCTGGCGGCGCGGAACTCGTCGTGCGGCAACAGGCCGCCCACCTCGTCCCAGGTCTGTTGTGTCACGGGCCTCCTCCTCGTCGCCGTCACGGCAGCTCTCTAGAGAGCACCTGGACCCGCCGTTGGGTTCGCGACGTCGAGCCTCGTTTGCCGCAGGAATCTCACTAGTCTCTCAGGCTAACCATGTTTGTCGTTATCGCCGACCCCCGCAGGTAGTCCGTCGGTTACGCACCGATATTCGCCGACTCGGGGGAACGGCTTCGACAGCGCCCGGGGGCCGGCAGGGCGAACCATGGAAGAGGTACACTGCGGGGCATGGCCGGAGTCTTCCTGCTTCTTACCGGGCCGTGCTGATGCGCTGAACCCAGCGACAGCACGGCGGCCCCTCCTGCGCGAGGGGCTTTTTTGTGCCCGCCGCCGGCCCGGCCCGGTGGTGCCGAGACGAAGCGAAGCGAAGCGAGGAGAGACGATGAGTGAGGCAGCCGCACCGGCGGGCGACATTCCCCCGTTCCGGTACACAGCGGCCCTGGCCGACGAGATCGAGATTCGTTGGCAGGACATTTGGGCGCGCGAGGGCACCTTCCACGCACCGAACCCGACCGGCCCGCTGGCCGACCCGACCCACCCACGCGCCGGCGCGGAGAAGCTGTACGTGCTGGACATGTTCCCGTACCCGTCCGGAGCGGGCCTGCACGTCGGCCACCCGCTGGGCTACATCGGCACCGACTGCTACGCCCGCTACCAGCGGATGGCCGGTCGCAACGTGCTGCACGCGATGGGCTTCGACGCGTTCGGCCTGCCCGCCGAGCAGTACGCGGTGCAGACCGGCACCCACCCCCGGACCACCACCGTCGCGAACATCGAGCGGTACAAGGCGCAGCTGCGCCGGCTGGGGCTGGCGCACGACGAGCGCCGTTCGGTGGCCACCATCGACACCGACTTCTACCGCTGGACCCAGTGGATCTTCCTGCAGATCTTCAACTCCTGGTACGACAGCGACGCCGGCCGGGCCCGTCCGATCGCTGAGCTGATCGCCGAGTTCGAGGGCGGCAACCGGCCCACCACGGACGGCCGCGCCTGGGCCGAGCTGAGCGTCGCCGAGCGCCGCCAGGTCGTCGACGACCACCGCCTGGCGTACGTCTCGCAGGCGCCGGTGAACTGGTGCCCGGGCCTGGGCACCGTGCTGGCCAACGAGGAGGTCACCGCCGACGGCCGTTCCGAGCGGGGCAACTTCCCGGTCTTCAAGCGCAACCTGAAGCAGTGGATGATGCGGATCACCGCGTACGGTGACCGGCTGCTGGACGACCTGGACAGCCTGGACTGGCCCGAGCCGATCAAGCTGATGCAGCGCAACTGGATCGGCCGTTCCACCGGTGCCCACGTGGACTTCCCGACCAGCGCGGCACCGGTGCGGGTGTTCACGACCCGCCCGGACACCGTCTTCGGCGCCACCTACATGGTGCTGGCGCCCGAGCACGAGCTGGTCGACACGCTGGCGTCAGCCAGCTGGCCGGACGGGACGAGGGACGCCTGGACCGGCGGGCACGCCAGCCCCCGGGAGGCGGTCGAGGCGTACCGCAAGGCGGCAGCGGCCAAGACCGACGTCGAGCGGCAGTCCGACACGAAGGAGAAGACCGGCGTCTTCATCGGCGCGTACGCCACCAACCCGGTCACCGGTGGGCAGATCCCGATCTTCATCGCCGACTACGTGCTGGCCGGCTACGGCACCGGCGCGATCATGGCGGTGCCGGCGCAGGACGAGCGGGACTGGGCGTTCGCCGAGGTCTTCGAGCTGCCCATCGTCCGTACCGTGCAGCCGGCGGAGGGCTTCGACGGCAAGGCGTACACAGGGGACGGCCCGGCGATCAACAGCGCCGCGCCCGAGCGCGGCCTGGACCTGAACGGGCTGGGGGTCGCCGACGCCAAGGCGGCGATCATCGCCTGGCTGGAGGCGAACGGGCACGGCACCGGGGCGGTGACCTACCGGCTGCGCGACTGGCTGTTCTCCCGGCAGCGTTACTGGGGCGAACCGTTCCCGATCGTCTACGACGAGACCGGCGCGGCCATCGCCCTGCCGGAGGAGATGCTGCCGGTCGAGCTGCCGGAGGTGGACGACTTCTCCCCGAAGACGTTCGACGCCGACGACGCCAACAGCAACCCGGAGACGCCGCTGTCACGGCGGCGCGACTGGGTCGAGGTCGAACTGGACCTGGGTGACGGGCCGAAGCGCTACACCCGGGAAACCAACGTGATGCCGCAGTGGGCCGGCTCCTGCTGGTACGAGCTGCGCTACCTGGACCCGACGAACAGCGAGCGGTTCGTCGACGCGGAGAACGAGCGGTACTGGATGGGCCCGCGCGCCGACAGTGACTGCGGGGGCACCGACCTGTACGTCGGTGGCGCCGAGCACGCCGTGCTGCACCTGCTGTACGCGCGGTTCTGGCACAAGGTGCTGTTCGACCTGGGGCACGTGTCGTCGTTCGAGCCGTTCCGCAAGCTGTTCAACCAGGGCATGATCCAGGCGTACGCGTACACCGACTCGCGCGGCAGCTACGTGCAGGCCGAGGAGGTCTTCGAGCGCGACGGCGCCTACTACCTGGGTGACCTGGCGGTCAACCGCGAGTACGGCAAGATGGGCAAGTCGCTGAAGAACGTGGTGACCCCCGACGACATGTGCGCCGCCTACGGCGCGGACACCTTCCGGGTGTACGAGATGTCGATGGGCCCGCTGGAGGTCTCCCGCCCCTGGGAGACCCGTGCGGTGGTCGGCTCGTACCGGTTCCTGCAACGGGTGTGGCGGGCCGTCGTCGACGAGCAGACGGGCGCCCTGCGAATCACCGAGGACCCGGCCGACGAGGCGACCCGCCGGCTGCTGCACAAGGTGATCGACGGGGTCCGCGGCGACATGGACGGCATCCGGTTCAACACCGCCATCGCCAAGCTGATCGAGCTGACCAACGGGCTGACCCGACTGTCGGCCACGCCCCGCGAGGTGGCCGAGCCGCTGGTGCTGATGGTGGCGCCGTTCGCCCCGCACATGGCCGAGGAGCTGTGGCGCAAGCTGGGCCACGACACCTCGCTGACGTACGCCGACTTCCCGACCGCCGACCCGGCGCTGCTGGTGGCCGACACGGTGACGTACCCGGTGCAGGTGAACGGCAAGGTCCGTGGCCGCGTCGAGGTCCCCGCCGACGCCTCCGAGGAGAGCGTCCGCGCGGCGGCGCTGGACGCGGTGGCGGCGACCCTGGGTGGCAAGGAGCCCCGCAAGGTCATCGTGGTCAAGGGCCGGATGGTTTCGGTGGTCGCCTAACCCCCGCACGCGCCTTGCCCGCCCCCACCCCGCGATCTTGCAGTTTCGGTTTGGTTTTTGTCCCTTATATCCGGTGATGCGGGGACAGAAACTGCAAGATCGCGGGAGTGGGGGGTGGGGTTAGACGGGCATGGTGCGACGGCGGCGACGTTCTGCTCGCCACCACTGGTGGATGAGCACCAGGCTGGCGATCAGGCCGAGGCTGGCCGGGGCCGCGGCGTACCAGTTGACGTGGCCGGGGGAGCTGACCGCCGCGCCGATCGCCGCGTAGCCGAAGGCGGTCGGCGCGGACGCGATCACGCTGCCGGCCAGGAACGGCAGCACTCGGGCGCCGGTCGTGCCGTAGCCGTAGCTGACCAGGCCGAAGCCGGCGATCGGCAGCAGCCGGACGGTGACCACACCGAGCACGCTCTGCCGGGCGAACCAGCCGTCGAGGCGGGCCAGGCGACCGCGGACCCGCTCGGCGACAAACTCCCGACCGAGCAACCGGCCGACAGTGAACCCGATCGCCGCCGCCACCAGCGCCGCGCCCAGGGCGTACGTGGCGCCCTCCAGCGGGCCGAAGATCGCACCTGCGGCGAGCGTGATGAAGGTCCGGGGCACCAGCGCGACAAGCAGCAGCGCACCACCGAGGATCGCCGCCACCGGGGCGAGGTCGCCCAGCCGGTCGGCGACCAGCGGCAACTGCGCCGGATCCGGCCGGGGCACCAGCAGCAGGAGTAACCCGCACCCGCCGATCAGGAGCAGGAGCAGCGCGAACCGGGCGGCCGACGGCTGCCGGAGCAGCCGCCGGACGGCACGGATCATGCCCGGGCGGCGGCCACCGCGGAGCGGCGCTCGTTGCGGAGCCGGTCCGACCATGTGTCGTCCAACGGCGGGAGCTGGTGTGCCCCGGTGGCCCAGCGCAGCAGCAGGTCGGCCAGGGCCGGGTTGCGCGCCAGCGCCGGCCCGTGCGAGTAGGTGCCCAGCAGCTTGCCGCGCCACGCGCCCTCGGTGGCACCGTCGTTGCCCACCCCGGCGGTGACCCGGGCCAGCGGGGAGACCTCCGGACCGAGGTGGGTACGACCGCCGTGGTTCTCGAAACCGGTCAGCGGCGGCAGGCCGAGCCGGGGGTCGATCTCACCGGCCAGCTCGCCCACGGCCCGGCTCTCGCCCCGGTCGGACCGCAGGTCGAGCAGCTCCAGCCCGCGGCACTGCACACCCTTGGCGAAGAACGAGGTGCCGAGGAGCTGGTAGCCGGCGCAGACGCCGAACACCACCGAGCCCTGCGCGACGGCGCGGTGCAGGCCGCCGTCGGCCAGCAGCCGCTGGGCGCCGAGCGCCTGCGGGCCGTCCTCGCCGCCACCGACCAGGTAGATGTCGGCGGTCGCGGGCAGCCGCTCGTCGGAGCGGACCTCCAGCACCTCGACCGGCATCCCGCGCTGACGGGCCCGCCGGGCGAGGATCAGGGCGTTGCCCCGGTCTCCGTAGGTGGAGAGCAGGTCGGGGTAGATCCAGACGATGCGCAGACTCTCAGATGACACGGTCCAACTCCGCTCGGATGTCCTGGAACGCGGTGTAGTTCGCGATGACCTCCAGCCGGCCGGGCGGGACCGACCGGAGTGCGTCGTCGAACGTGCGGACGTGCTGGAACGGCACGTCGTTGACGTCCAGTCGAACCGCCAGGTCGTATGCCCGGTCGCCGGTGATCAACACCTGCCGGCCTCGGAGCGGGGCGAAGTCGACGTCGTAGAGCCAGGAGGTGTCCAGACCGTCGGGATCGCGCGCGTTGATGGAGAGCAGTGTCGGCGCGTCGTCGGCCATGTCGAACGCCTCCAGCCAACTGGCCGGGTTCTTGGCCAGCAGCAGCCGGATGTTGCGCCCGTCCTTGTCGACCTGTGCGTAGCGGCCGGCCACCGAGGTGACGATGCCGAGGCGGGACACCGCGTCAACCGGGCGGACGCCGAACTCGGCGGCCACCGCCAGCGCGGTCGCCGCGTTGCCGAGGTTGACCTTGCCGGGCAGTTGGAGGGAGACCTTGTGCCAGGCGCCGGTGGGGTCGAGCACGCCCTCGTCCTCGACGACCCAGTGCGGCTCCGGTCGGCGTAGCGGGCAGCCGGTGCACCACCACTGCTCGCCGGAGCGCTGGATGGTGGAGCCGCACTCCGGGCAGACCCAGGAGTCGTCATGCCAGCGTTGGCCGGCACTGAACCACGTCACGTGCGGCGGGTTGATGCCCCGGGCGGGGTCACCCGGTGGGGTAGCGGCCCACACGACCAGCGGGTCGTCGGCGTTGGCCACCACCCGTACGTCGGTGTGCCGGACCAGCGCCGCGCGCCAGAGCTGCGCCATCATGGCGACCTCCTTGGCGCGGTCGAGCTGGTCGCGGGAGAGGTTCAGCAGCGCGACAACGTGCGGCTCGGTCGCCTCCAGCACCTGCGCGAGGTAGTGCTCGTCGACCTCCAGCACCGCGTACGGGGTGCTGCCGGCCTTGGCCAGCGCCGAGGTGTGCCCGCTGGGCATGTTGGCGCCGAACGAGTTGGTGGCGACCCGGCCGAGCACGCCGACAGCGGCGGAGGTCAGTCGGGTGGTGGTGGTCTTGCCGTTGGTGCCGGAGACGAGCGCGATCGCGCGCCCGGCCGACAGGTGGGCCAGCAGGTCCGGATCGATCTTCAGGCCGATCCACCCGCCGATCACTGAACCGTCGCCACGGCCGGCCGCCCGGGAGAGCGCCGCGGCGGTCCGTGACACGGAGCTGGCCACCTTGGCCCGTAGGGGCATTTTCGCGTCCGTCACGCGAGCGAGGTTACCGGACCGCCGACCTCACCAGATCGCCGCCGACGGGGAACCGTTCGGCAGTGGTGGCTGCGCGGGCGGCCGGGTCGGCCTCCCCCGGACGGAGTCGATCTATGTCGGAAAGCGGACCACGCCGAGGCGCGGCCGAAGCCCTCCACTCCGCTCCACCCCTTGTGACGTGCGGTTTTGTCCCCGAGTCAGGCGCGCCACGCGGGCGAATTTGGTTGCGGGTGGAGGGAAGTGGAGTAGAGTGGGGACCAATGGTGAGGCCGGGAGGGCTCACCGGCCCGGGGGGTCAGCGGCGCCGCGAACGCCGCTCAGGGGCGAGGGGGTTGGGCCGATGTTTCTCGGCACCCACACTCCGCGCCTGGACGAAAAGGGCCGGTTGATCCTTCCGGCCAAGTTCCGGGATGAGCTGGCGGGGGGTGTCGTGGTCACTAAAGGGCAGGAGCGCTGCCTCTACGTCTTCCCGACCCCTGAGTTCCAGCGGATCGCGGAGCAGTTGCGCGCACAGCCGATGACCCACAAGGCGGCCCGGGCCTACAGCCGGGTCTTCTTCGCCAGCGCGCACGACGAGGTTCCGGACAAGCAGGGTCGGGTGACCATTCCGGCTCACCTGCGGGCCTATGCCGCGCTGGACCGCGAGTTGGTGGTGATCGGCGCGAGCACGCGGGTGGAGATCTGGGACAAGGTCGCCTGGGAGACCTACCTCGCCGAGAGCGAAGACGACTTCGCCGACATCGAGGAGGGGGTGCTGCCCGGCGGTCTGTAGGGCGGTAACGGCGCCCGACGTACTGCGAGATCTCCAGCCGCTTTCGAGTTCCTGGCATCACTTCCCCGGTGCCAGGCGCACGATCCAGTCATTGGGCGACGGTCCGGTGTCAGGCGGGAGCGGATGGGGATCTGGCGGTACGACGGCAGCGCCGTCCGACGACAGGCGCACGAGAAGAACGGACGTTTCAACCAGTGGGGGTCATCATGGGGGAGTTGCGCGGCACGCACGTGCCGGTGCTGCTCGAGCGGTGTCTCGAGCTGCTGGCCCCCGCGCTGGGTCGAGGCGGCCGGACGGTCTACGTCGACGCGACGCTCGGTCTGGCCGGGCACGCGGAGGCGGTGCTCGAGGCGCATCCGGAAACGGTCCTGATCGGGCTCGACCGGGACACCGAGGCGCTCGCTCACGCGCGGGTCCGGCTGGCCCGGTTCGCCGATCGGGTGCACCTGGAGCACGCCGTCTACGACGAGTTGCCGGACGTGCTGGACCGGCTGGGCTATCCGGCCATCGACGGCATCCTGTTCGACCTGGGCGTCTCGTCGTTGCAGTTGGACGCGCCCGACCGAGGGTTCGCGTACGCCCAGGACGCGCCGTTGGACATGCGGATGGACCAGACCCGGGGGGTGACCGCCGAAGAGGTGGTCAACACGTACGCGCATCCGGACCTGGCCCGGGTGTTGCGGGTCTACGGCGAGGAGAAGTTCGCCGGTCGGATCGCCTCGGCGATCATCCGGCAGCGGGAGCGGGCCCGGATCACCTCGTCCGCGCTGCTGGCGGAGCTGGTTCGGGACTCCATCCCGGCACCAGCCCGACGAACGGGTGGGCACCCGGCAAAGAGAACGTTTCAGGCTTTACGGATCGAGGTAAACAGAGAGCTGGCAGCGCTGGAGACAGCGTTGCCATCCGCACTCGACGCACTGACAGTGGGCGGTCGCATGGTGGTTCTGTCCTACCACTCGCTGGAGGACAGGCTCACCAAGGCGGCCCTCACGGACCGGGTCCGCAGTAAGGGCCCGATTGACCTCCCGGTCGAGCTTCCCGGGTCCGGTCCGACGTTCCGGCTGCTCAGCCGGGGCGCCGAACTGCCGGGGGAGGCGGAGGTCGCCGCGAACCCGCGGGCCGCCTCGGTGCGGCTGCGGGCCGCGGAGCGACTCGACCCGAACGCGACAGAGCACTGGCGGACCGACCGCGAACGGTCTCGCCGACGGGTGAAGGGAATGCACCAACCGGGCACGGGGTCCGCCTGATCCGTGGGGGGTCAGGGGCACCGGGACGGCTAGAGGGACGGACGTTGAGGGGGAGGGACATGAGCATTGACAAGCGCGACCGCCGGGACGTCACCGGCGGCGGGCAGCGCGCACCGCGGTCGGGGGGCCGGATCGCGGCGGAGCGGGCTCCGCGCCTCGGAAACGGTACGCCACGCATCGATCGAACGAATCGGCAGGGGGAGACTCGCGCCCGGGGGGCGCGCGAGTTCCCGACTCAGGGCAGCGCCGCGCTGCGACCGGTCGAGAAGACCGCCAGCGCCACCAGCGCCCGGCCGCCGCGGCTGCGGGTGGCGCCGCCGCCGCCGATCTCGGTGCCGCGTGCTCCGTTCGCGGCGCTGATCGTGGTGCTCGTGGTCGGCGGGGTGCTGGGCATCCTGGCGGTCAACACCAAGATCAATGAGAACGCGTTCCGGCTTGAGCGGTTGCAGCAGCAGCAGGCTCGACTGGACCTGGAGAAGCAGCAACTGGACAAGCAGATCGCCGAGTCCAAGGCGCCGGGCAACCTGACCGCCGAGGCGCGCCGGCTGGGCCTGGTCGACGCGGGCGAGCCCGGCTACATCCGGCTGCCGGACGGCAAGACCATCGGCGTGCCCCAGCCGGCGACCGGCGAGCCGTCGGTGACCAGCCAGGGTGCGGGAGGCTGACCGGTGCCACCAAGGTCGGACGAGCCGCGCCGGGGCCCGACGGGGGGCCGGCGCGGGTGGTGCAGAGGCCCGCCCCCCCCCCCCGGCGCGCCCCCCCCCGCGGGCCCCGGCGGCGGGGGGGGCGGCGGGGCCCCG
>NZ_JBEZFO010000008.1:0-129534 GCF_040649495.1 Micromonospora sp. NPDC048947 | reverse complement strand
ACGAGCTGATCACCGTGGCGAAGTACTGGCGCAGCTGGGCCGGGACCCTACGGGGTCCCGGCGCGGTTCTGCACGTGACCCTCGACCCGCCGACGGCGAGCCCCGCACCGGCGACCCAGGCGTCGGGGGCATCTCCGGCGCCCGGGCGTACACCCCGAGGGGTCGGACGGTCCGCGAGGAACGCGCCACTCCGGCGCGCGGGCAGGGTGCGGAGCAGCGGCGTACACCGCGCAGCAGCACCCGGTCCGGTGACCCCTTCCGGCCGGCGTTGCAGGTGCTCGACGGGGGCCGGGCCGCCGCCCGGGCTGGCCGGCGCGACGCTCCGGCCGCCGGACGCGGTCAGGTGGTGCGCACCGTCGCGTCGCGTACCCCCCGTGGCCTGGCCGGCGACGAGCCGCCGCCGCGTCGCCGGACCACGCCCCGCGCGCCGCGGCGCACCGACCGACCGGCGGCCCGGCGGCCGATCCGCAAGCCACGACGCCCACCGAAGCTTGCCGACTCGCGGCTGCGGCTGCGGCTGGGCACCGTGCTCGCGCTGACCCTGTTCGCTGTCATCGGGATCCGGCTGATCTTCCTCCAGGCTGTCGACGCTCCGGCGTACGCCGGGGGCGGCACCGCCGACCGTCTCCGCACCGTCGAGCTGCCGGCGCCCCGGGGTGCTATCTACGACAGCACCGGCGCGCCGCTGGCCCGCAGTGTCGAGGCACGGTACGTGTTCGCCGACCCGACCAAGGTGGAGGACCCGCCCGGCGTCGCCAAGGCGCTCTCGCCGCTGCTCGGCATCCCGGTGTCGAAGCTCATGGAGTTGATGAAGCCCCGCAAGCTGGAGAACGGCAAGGACTCCACGTTCGCCTACCTCGCCCGGGGTGTGGAGATCCCGACCGCCAAGCGGGTGCAGGCGCTGGAGCTGCCCGGTGTCGGCGTGCACCGCGACGAGCGCCGCGAGGTGCCCGGCGGTGACCTAGCGGCCAACCTGCTCGGCTTCACCAGCCAGGACATGGACGGGCTGGAAGGGCTGGAGGCCCGCTACGACGACGTGCTCGCCGGTCAGGACGGCAAGCGGGTGTACGAGGCCGGCCTCGGCGACCTCGACGCACCGATCCCGGGCGGCTACAGCCGGACCACTGTCGCCAAGCCGGGCAGCTCGCTCGCCCTCACCATCAACGGCGACCTGCAGTTCCGGACGCAGCAGATTCTCAGCGCCGGAATGGCCCAGGCGCCGGGTGGCACCGGCGCGGCCGTGATCATCGAGATTCCCTCCGGCGCGGTGCTGGCCCAGGCCAGCAACCCCACCTACAACGCGGCGAAGCCGACGCCCAGCGACCCGGTCGCCCGGGAGGACGCCGCGACCAGCTTCGTCGTCGACCCGGGCTCGGTGCACAAGGCCATCACCTACGGCGCGGCGTTGCAGGAGGGGGTGATCACCCCGGACACCACGCTGCCCATCGCCAACAGCATCAAGAAGGGCGACACCTGGTTCTCCGACACCCACCCCGCCGACGGCAAACGGATGAGCGTGCCGGGAATGCTCGCCTACTCGTCGAACGTCGGCACGATCACGATCGCCGACAAACTCGGGCCGGACCGGCTGATCGACTACCAGAAGCGATTCGGGCTGGGCAAGCCCACCGGCGAGGGGATGCCCGGGGAGGCCAGCGGGCGACTGCTGCCGGCCGACGAGTGGAGCGAATCGTCGCAGGGGTCGGTGCCCATCGGGCACAGCGTCGACGCCACCCCGCTGCAGATGGCCGCCGCGTACGCCGCCATCGCCAACAACGGCACGTACGTGCAGCCGCACCTGGTCAAGGAGGTGATCGGGCCGGACGGCAAGCGCACCCCCGCGGCGGCCCCGGTGACCCGGTCGGTGCTCAGCCCGCAGAACGCCGCGGCCCTGCGCACCATGCTGGAGGCGGTCACCACCGTCGACCACGCCACCGGCCTGACCGCCGCGGTCCCCGGTTACCGGGTCGCCGGCAAGACCGGCACCGGGTGGCGGCTGGTGAACGGCAAGAAGCAGCCCGGTGAGGTGTCCTCGTTCATCGGGATGGCCCCCGCCGAGAACCCCCGCTACGTGATCGCCGTCTTCGTCTACGCGCCCAACGGCGGAGGCGCGGCGATCGCCAATCCGGCGTTCCGGGACATGATGCAGTTCACTCTGCGTCACTACCGGGTGCCGCCCTCCACCGGCGGATCCGCGCCCAAGTTCGTGGTCTATCCGCGCTGAGCAGCAATGGCGGGACATCATCGGTGAGTGCCGACGAACCACCGGGGCGGCTGTGCGGCCGGAACCGGACGACCGGGTAGGGTCTGACGCCGTGCCCGGCAATCCACGTCCACGTACCGTGACCGGAGTCCGGCTCGGTGATCTCGCCGTCCGGCTCGCCGTCGACCTTCCGGCGGACGCCGCCGCGGTGGTCGTCACCGGGGTCACCCATGCCAGCCAGGAGGTTCGCCCCGGCGACCTGTACGCGGCGCTTCCCGGTGCCCGTCGGCACGGCGCGGAGTTCGCCGCCGGCGCCGTCGAGGCGGGTGCCGTGGCGCTGCTGACCGACACTGCCGGTGCGGAGTTGGCGGCGGGAACCGGTCTGCCCGCCCTGGTGGTGCCCGACCCGCGCGCCGTGCTCGGCGAGCTGGCCTCGGCCGTCTACGGCGATCCGACAGCCGATCTCACAGTGATCGGAGTGACCGGCACCGCGGGTAAGACGTCCACCGCGTACCTGATCGAGTCGGGGCTGCGGGCCGCCGGGCACACCACCGGGCTGGTCGGGACGGTGGAGACCCGGCTCGGTGATCTGGTGATCGACAGTGTCCGCACCACCCCCGAGGCGACCGACCTGCACGCCATGTTGGCCACCGCCCGCGAGCGTGGGGTCACCGCAGTGGTCATGGAGGTCTCCAGCCACGCGCTGGCCATGGGCCGGGTGGGCGGTGTGCGGTTCGCCGTCGGCGGTTACACCAACTTCGGCTCCGACCACCTCGACTTCCACGCCGACAGCGACGACTACTTCGCCGCGAAGGCCCAGCTCTTCGACGGGCGCTGCGCGGTCGAGGTGCTCAACCACGACGACCCGGCGTTGACGCCGCTGCTCAAGCCGACCACTGTCACCTACTCGGCGGCCGGTGAGCAGGGCGCGACCTGGTGGGCCGACGGTGTGGGCGGCGAGGGGTACGCGCAGCGGTTCACCGCGCACGGCCCGAACGGCGTGACGGTGTCCGCCGGTGTCGCGCTGCCCGGCCGGCACAACGTGGCCAACGCGCTGCTGGCCATCGCCGCACTGGTCGGTGCCGGGGTGGACCCGGTGACCGCGGCGGCCGGTGTGGCTGCCTGCGGGGGCGTCCCGGGCCGGCTGGAACTGGTCGACGTGGCCGCGCCGGTGCGCGGGGTGGTCGACTACGCCCACAAGTCGGACGCGATAGTGGCCGCGCTCGCCGCGCTGCGCGAGTTGAGCGCCGGCCGACTGATCTGTGTGATCGGCGCCGGTGGGGACCGGGACCGGGGCAAGCGGCCGGTGATGGGCGCCGCCGCGGCGGAGGGAGCCGACGTGGTGCTGGTGACCGACGACAACCCGCGTACCGAGGATCCGGGGGAGATTCGCGCCGAGGTGCTGGCCGGGGCGTACCGGGCCGGCACTGCCGCTCGGATCATCGAGGTGGCGGGCCGCCGCGCAGCTATCGACGAGGCGGTGCGGCTGGCCGAGCCGGGCGACGTGATCGCGCTGCTCGGCAAGGGCCACGAGCGCGGCCAGGAGGTGGCGGGTCAGGTGCTTCCGTTCGACGACAGCATCGAGTTGGCCGAGGCGTTGCGGGCCCGCTTCGGGGACCTGGCGGGTCAGCGGTGATCACGCTGAGCCTGGCCGAGGTGGCCGCGGCGGTCGACGGGCGGCTGGTGGCCGCCGACCCGGCAACCACAGTCACCGGGTCGGTGGAGTTCGACTCGCGCAAGGTGGGGCCCGGTTCGCTCTTCGTGGCCTTCCCGGGGGAGAAGGTCGACGGACACGACTACGCGGCGACGGCGATCCAGGCCGGCGCGGTGGCGGTGCTCGGCAGCCGAGAGGTGCCCGGGGTGCCGATGGTGCTTGTCGACGACGCCCTGACCGCGATGGGCCGACTGGCCCGCGCGGCGGTGGACCGGCTGCCCGGGCTGACCGTGATCGGTGTGACCGGCTCGTCCGGCAAGACCACCACGAAGGACCTGATCGGTCAGCTCACCGCCCGGCTCGGGGCCACCGTGGCGCCACCCGGCTCGTTCAACAACGAGCTGGGGCACCCGTACACCGCCCTGCGGGCTGACTCGGACACCCGCTACCTGGTGATGGAGAAGGGCGCGCGCGGGGTCGGGCACGTGCGGTACCTGTGCGAGCTGGTGCCGCCCCGGATCTCCGTGGTGCTCAACGTCGGCACGTCGCACATCGGCGAGTTCGGCTCGCAGGACGCCATCGCCCTGGCCAAGGGCGAGCTGGTCGAGGCGCTGCCGCCGGACGGGCTGGCCGTGCTGAACGCCGACGACCCCCGGGTGGACGCGATGGCGGGCCGCACACAGGCCCGGGTGGTCCGCTACGGCGAGGCGCCCAATGCCGACGTGCGCGCCGAGGACGTCACGCTCGACGAGCGGGGTCACCCGTCGTACACACTGGTCACCCCGGAGGGTCGCGCCCCGGTGCGGCTCCGGCTGGCCGGCCGCCACCAGGTCGGGAACACCCTCGCGGCGGCGGCGGTCGCCCGGGAGCTGGGCATGCCGCTGGCCGAGCTGGCCACGGCCATCGGCGAGCTGGGGCTGGTCTCGACCCGACGGATGGACGTCTTCGACCGCCCCGACGGGGTGACAGTGATCGACGACTCGTACAACGCCAACCCGGCCTCAATGGCGGTCGCGGTGCGGGCGCTCGCCAGCATGGGGCAGGGGCGGCGTACCGTCGCGGTGCTTGGTTACATGGCCGAGTTGGGCCCGTTCGAGTACGACGGCCACGCCGAGGTCGGCCAACTCGCGGCCGAGCTGGGTGTCGACCGGCTGCTCGTGGTGGGCGAGCCGGCCGCGCCGATCCACGAAGGCGCGACAGCTGTAGCAAACTGGGGAGGAGAGTCGGTGCTGCTCACCGATCAGGCGGCGGCCGTCGAGGTGCTGCGGAGCGAGCTACGACCGGGTGACGTCGTCCTGGTCAAGGGCTCCCGGTACCGGACCTGGGAGGTGGCCGACGCCCTGCGCGCCGACGCCGGTGGGGAGTCGGCCCGATGAGGGCGGTCATCGTCGCCATCGGGGTGGCGTTCCTCGTCTCGCTCTTCTGCACCCCGATCGCGATCAAGGTCTTCACCCGGCTCAAGGCCGGTCAGCCGATCCGGTCCGACGGCCCCGCCATGCACCAGGGCAAGAAGGGCACGCCCACCATGGGTGGCGTGGTCTTCATCCTGGCCACCGTGATCGCGTACGTGGCCGGGCACCTCGCCCTGACCACCCTGCCGGACCAGCAGATCGCCCAGGTGGAGCCGACCATCACCGCGCTGGTGCTGCTGGGCCTGATGGTCTTCTCCGGCGCTGTGGGTTTCCTCGACGACTTCCTGAAGGTGCGCAAGCGCAACAGCGCCGGGCTGAACAAGCGCGGCAAGTTGCTCGGGCAGATCCTGGTCGGTGCGGTCTTCGGCGTGATCGCGCTGTGGTTCCCGAGCACGATGACCAATGGTTCGGGCCTGGCGACCAACACCGAGACGGTGGGCAGCACCACGCTGAGCTTCATCCGGGACATCGACTTCCTGGAGGTCAGCAAGGTCGGCGCGGTGATCATCTTCATCTTCGTAGTGATGGCCGCGACGAACGGCGTCAACCTCACCGACGGCCTGGACGGTCTGGCCACCGGCGCGTCGGTGATGGTGCTCGCCGCGTACGCGCTGATCGCGTTCTGGCAGTACCGGCACTGGTGCGCCGACCCGAACTACACCCAGCCGTACTGCTACGAGGTCCGTGACCCATTGGAGATCGCGCTGATCGCCGGGGCGGCGGCCGGTGCCTGTGTGGGCTTCCTCTGGTGGAACACCTCCCCGGCGCGCATCTTCATGGGCGACACCGGTGCGTTGGGGCTGGGCGGTCTGATCGCCGGCATGGCGATGTCCACCCGCACCATCCTGCTGCTGCCGATCATCGGCGGGCTCTTCGTGATCATCACGATGTCCGTGGTGATCCAGATCATCTCCTTCAAGACCACCGGTAAACGGGTGTTCCGAATGTCTCCGCTCCAGCACCACTTCGAGTTGGCGGGCTGGAGCGAGGTCAACATCGTGGTGCGCTTCTGGATCATCGCCGGCATCGGCGTGGCCATCGCCCTGGGCCTGTTCTACAGCGAGTTCCTCGCCAACATGACCTGATCCCCGCCCTCCGCACCCCCCGCCCCCTCGCCCCGTCGATCTTGCACTTTCGGTTGGCGCAACGTCCACTTATGGGCGTTTGGTCGCCACCCAAAGTGCAAGATCGACGCGTGTCGGCGGCGGGGGTGGGGAGGGTTCGACACGCCCGGTGGGGCGTTGTGGGGCGCGGGGGCCCGTCAGCGGTGATGATGTCGGGGTGGGGGAGGAAATCGGCACCGAGGATGGGACTGTCGGACGGCCGCGACGGTCGCCGAGCGCGACGCGTACACCGTCGGCCGGCGGGGCGCGCGGCCCGGAGCCCGGCGCGGGGGCCCGCGAACCCGGGCCGCCGGCGCGGGAGGCCGGGCCGGCGGGACGCGAGCCGGATGCCGTGGCGACCGCACCGCTGCGCGGTATCGACGCGGCCGGCGGGCTCGCCGCGCTGCGCGGCCTGCTGGACCGGCCGCTGACCTCCTACTACCTGCTGCTGTCCTGTTCCGGCCTGCTGCTGCTGATCGGGCTGACGATGGTCTTCTCGGCGACCAGCGTGAAGGACTACGCCGAGGACGGCAACGCCTCGGCCTCGGTGACCAAGCAGGCCATCTTCGCGGTGATCGGCATCGGCGCGTTCTGGGTCTGCCAGCGCCTGCCGGCCAGCACCTACCGGTCGCTGGGCCGCCCGCTGCTCTTCACCTCCGTCGTCCTGCTGGTGGTGCTCAACCTGCTGGTCGCCTACGCCCGGCTGACGAACCAGAAGACAGGGCAGATCGGCCCGATCGAGGCGCGGCTCAACTGGCTCTTCGTCGGCGGGATCCAGCTTCAGCCATCCGAGCTGGCCAAGTTCGCGATGGTGCTCTGGGGTGCGCACATCGTCGCCCGCAAGGGCGCCGCGCTCGGGTGGTGGCGCGAACTGGCCACCCCGCTCTTCCCGGTGGTCGGCCTGCTCTTCGTCCTGGTCGGCTACAACGACACCGGCACGATGCTCTGCCTGCTGGCCCTGATCGTGGGCCTGCTCTGGGCCGCCGGGGTGCGGATACGGGTCTTCGGCGCCCTGGCGGCGGCCGGGCTGGTCGGGATCGGCCTGTTGGTGGCGGTGGCCTCGCTGGGCGCCGGCTCCGGCGAGCGCGGCGAGGACAACTACCGCTTCGCCCGGCTGGACATGTTCTTCAATCCACCGGACCCGGAGACCTGCAAACTTGACGGCTGTCTGCAGTTCTACCAGGGGCGGCTGGCCATCGAGCACGGCGGCTGGTTCGGTGTCGGGCTGGGCAAGGGCAGCCTGAAGTGGGACTGGCTCCCTGAGGCGCACAACGACTTCATCTTCGCGATCATCGCCGAGGAGCTGGGCGTGATCGGGTGCGTCGTGGTGCTCAGCCTCTTCGCGGTCCTCGCGTACACCGGTTTTCGGATCGCCCGGCGGGTCGACGACCCGTTCCGTCGGCTCGCCGCCACCGCCGTGACCACCTGGCTGGTCAGCCAGGCCGTGATCAACATCGGTGGGGTGGTGGGGCTGCTGCCGATCACCGGTCTGCCGCTGCCGTTCATCTCCGACGGCGGAAGTGCCCTGGTGGTGACGTTGGCCGGCATCGGCATGCTGGCGTCCTTCGCCCGCGCCGAACCCGATGCGGCCAGAGCACTGCATGCCCGTCCGCCGGCCCGGTGGGTCCGACTACTCTGGGCCCCGTTGCCGCCGCTTCCCGGCCGGCGTCGCCGACCGGCGACGCCGCCCGCTGGCCGAGGGTCCGTACCCCGGTCCCGCGAGCGGCGCCATGACGATCAGGCCGCGCCGCGCGGGGTCCGACAGGACCGGAGCCGCGGTGGTACGGCGAGCGAGAGGAGACGCTGATGGGTCCGCTGCGTTCGGTGGTGCTCGCGGGAGGTGGCACCGGGGGGCACGTCTACCCGCTGCTCGCCTTCGCCGACTGCCTTCGCCGACACGACCCGGGCGTCCGGATCACCTGCCTCGGCACACCACGGGGCATGGAGAACGACCTGATCCCGCCACAGGGCTACGACCTGCGGCAGATCCCGGCGTACCAGCTGCCCCGGTCGGTCAACATGAACCTGGTCCGCACACCGGGCCGGATGTGGACCGCGGCGCGCGCCGCGGGCAAGGTGATCGACGAGGTGCGCGCCGACGTGGTCGTCGGCTTCGGCGGGTACGTCTCGGTGCCGGCCTACCTGGCCGCGTGGCGCCGCGAACTGCCCATGGTGATCCACGAGGTGAACGTGCCACCGGGCGTGGCCAACAAGCTGGGCATGAAGTTCACCAAGAACGTTGCCGTCGGCTTCCCGAACCAGCCGAGCCAGGCCGAGTCGCTGCGGGACGCCACAGTCGTCGGTGTGCCGCTGCGCCGCAGCATCGCCGGTCTCGACCGGTACGCGCTGCGTAACGCCGCCCGCGCCCACTTCGGGCTCCGCCCGGACCTGCCGGTGCTCTTCGTGTCCGGGGGCTCGTCCGGCGCCCGCTCGATCAACCTGGCGGTCTCCGGGGCGGCAAAGGAGCTGGCCCGCAACGGCGTGCAGGTGCTGCACGTGATGGGCGCTCGCAACGAGCCGGTGCCGATCCCCACCGACCTGCCGGTGCCGTACGTGACGTTGCCGTACCTGTCCGAGATGGAGCTGGGCTACGCCGCCGCCGACCTGATGCTGGCCCGGGGCGGGGCGATGACCGTCGCCGAGGTGGCCGCGATCGGGTTGCCCACGATCTACGTCCCGTACCCGCACAGCAACCAGGAGCAGCGGCGCAACGCGCTGCCCGTGGTGGAGGCCGGCGGTGGGCTGCTGGTCGACGACGGGGAGCTCACCCCGGACTGGCTGGAGCGCACTGTCATCCCCCTCATCCGTGACCCGCAGCGGCTCTACAACATGGGTGCCGCCGCCGGGTCGTACGGCCGGCGCGACGGCGACGAGGCGCTGCGTTCCTTCGTGCTGGCGGCGGTGGCCCGATGACCGCGCAGTTCACCCCGGCCGGCACGCTCACCGCTGAGGACCTGGGCGCCGTCCACCTGATCGGGGTGGGTGGGGTGGGCATGCTCGGCGTGGCCCGGCTGCTGCTCACCCGTGGTATCCGGGTCTCCGGCAGCGACCTGCGGGAGTGGCCCTCGCTGGCCGGCCTGCGGGCGCTCGGCGGCACCATCCACCTCAGCCACGAGGTGAGCAACCTCGACGGCGTGGACACCGTCGTCTACTCGTCGGCAATTCCCCAGGACCACCTGGAGTTGGTCGAGGCGCGTCGGCGTGGGCTGCGGGTGCTGCACCGCTCGGAGGCGCTCGCCGCGGCGATGACCGGCCGTCGGGCGGTGGCAGTCGCCGGCACGCACGGCAAGACGACCACCACCTCGATGGTGACGATGGTGCTCCAGCAGGCCGGAGTGGACCCGTCCTTCGTGATCGGTGGAGAGATCTCCGAGGTCGGTTCGGGCGCCCACCACGGCACCGGCGAGCACTTCGTTGTCGAGGCGGACGAGAGTGACCGCTCGTTCCTCATCTACCGCCCGTACGTCTCGATCATCACGAACGTCGAGGCGGACCACCTCAACACCTACGGCGACTACGCGACGCTGGAGGCGGCGTTCGTGGAGTTCGCCCGCCTCACCGACCCGGACGGGTTCATCATCACCTGCGCCGACGACCCGGGCGGTCGGCGGTTGGCCGAGAGCCTGCGGTCCGCGGGGCGACGGGTCTTCACCTACGGCGAGGCAGCCGACGCCGACCTGCGGTTGACCGAGATGGTCTCCTCCGCGCGTGGGGTGCGCTACCTGGCCGCGATCGACGGCCGGTCACTGGGCGAGTTCCGGCTGCCGGTGCCGGGGCGGCACATGGGGCTGAACAGCGCCGCGGCGGTGCTGGCCGCGTACCTGCTGGAACTGCCGCTGGAGGCGGCGGAGGCCGCGCTGGCGGTCTTCCCCGGGGTGCGACGGCGCTTCGAGCGCAAGGGTGTCGCGGACGGTGTGCTGATCTACGACGAGTACGCCTACCACCCGACCTCGATGAAACTGGCCATGCAGACGTTGCGCGAGGTCGCCGGGGACGGCCGGCTGATCGTCGTCTTCCAGCCGTACCGGCTGTACCGCACCCGCGACAACCAGGCGGAGATCGCCGAGGCGCTGGCCATCGCCGACGAGGTGGTGCTCCTGGAGGTCTTCGGGCCCGGTGAGTTGCGTCAGCCCGGCGAGGGTTCGGCGGCGCTGATCGCGGCTGTGGATCTGCCCGCCGACCGCAAGGTCTTCGTGGAGTCGTGGGAGCAGGCCCCGATCGAGGTGGCCCGCCGCGCCCGCTCCGGGGACGTGGTGGTCACCATGGGCGCCCCACCGATCTCGCTGATGGGCGACGAGCTGCTGGCCGCCCTGGGTGAGCGTACGGCCGGCTCGGCACCGACCGCGACCGTCGACCCGGTGGCCACCACCCCGGCGATCGGTGATCCGGTGCCGGGTGGGGCGACGGCCGGCGGCGACGGCGCGGCTCTCGGTGGCACCGCCGTGCCCGGCGGCTCGGCGCCCACGGCCGGATGAGTCCCGGCCCGGCCCGAGGGCGGACCAGCGCCGCCGACGGCGGCGCCCCGCGCCGCGGTCCGGCCCGGCGGTGGCAGTTGGTCCGGGCGGGCCGCGACGCGGTACCGCCCTCGACCCGCCGGTTCATGGCCCGTGCCCGGCAGCGTCGCATGCGTGCGGCGCTGCCGTGGGCGGTGACCGCCGGGGTGCTCGCTCTGGCCGGGCTGGTCGCCTGGACGGTGCTCGGTACCGGGCTGTTCGGTGTGCGGGAGGTGCGCGTGGAGGGCACCGAGCTGGTCACCCCGGTGCAGGTGCACGACGCGGTCGGCGTGCCGGACGGCGTGCCGTTGGCCCGGGTGGACCTGACCGCCGCCGCCCGTCGGGTCGGCGCGCTGCCGGCGGTGGAGCGGGCCACTGTCTCCCGGGACTGGCCCGGCGCGCTGGTGGTGCGGGTGACCGAGCGGACCGCGGTGGCTGTGGTGCCGCAGGGCGAGGCGTTCGCCCTCATCGACCGGAGCGGCGTGGCGTTCCGGACCGTGGAGCGACGCCCCGCCGACCTGCCACAGGTGACGGTGGCCCGGCCGGCCGCCGACGACCCGGGCACCCGGGCCGGGCTGGAGGTGCTCGTCGCGCTGACGCCCCAGCTGCGCGCGGAACTGGTGGACGTGAACGTGGCGGGGCTGGCCCGGATCAGCCTGCGGTTGCGCGGCGAGCGGACGGTGGTCTGGGGCGACGCGACCCGGGGTACTGACAAGGCTCGGGTGGCCACCGCGCTGCTCGATGAGGACACCGACCGGATCGACGTGAGCGCACCGGATGTGGTGACCTTTCGTTGACCGGTGAGCGTGCGCGGACGTGACCCGTGGCGCTCCGCGCGGCGACACGCCGCCCGGGTCCTTGGCTCATAGCGCGGTGGCGCTTACGTTGCCTCGAAGAGCTTCAGTGGTTGACATAACTGTAAGCCTCTAGTAGAGGGTTAGGGTTCACCCCTGATCCTCGTTGGTGACAGCTGTCGTCGGCCGCTGGTCTGGCCACGCCGTAACCGGTCGGCCGAAGCCAATCTCGAAGGAAAGGACCGGAGATGACACCTCCGCACAACTACCTGGCGGTCATCAAGGTCGTCGGCATCGGGGGTGGCGGCGTCAACGCCGTCAACCGGATGATCGAGGTTGGGCTCAAGGGCGTCGAGTTCATCGCGATCAACACCGATGCGCAGGCGCTGCTGATGAGCGACGCCGACGTCAAGCTCGACGTCGGTCGGGAGCTGACCCGTGGCCTGGGGGCCGGGGCCAACCCGGACGTCGGGAAGAACGCCGCCGAGGACCACCGCGACGAGATCGAGGAGGTGCTCAAGGGCGCCGACATGGTCTTCGTGACCTGCGGCGAGGGCGGCGGCACCGGCACCGGCGGCGCGCCGGTGGTGGCCAACATCGCCCGCAAGCTCGGCGCGCTGACCATCGGTGTGGTGACCCGGCCGTTCTCCTTCGAGGGCAAGCGCCGCCAGGTGCAGGCCGAGACGGGGATAGACGAGCTCCGCAACCAGTGCGACACGCTGATCGTCATCCCGAACGACAGGCTGCTGGCCCTGGGCGACCGCAACATCAGCATGATGGACGCGTTCCGCACGGCCGACCAGGTGCTGCTCTCGGGTGTGCAGGGCATCACCGACCTGATCACCACCCCGGGTCTGATCAACCTGGACTTCGCCGACGTCAAGAGCGTGATGAGCGGCGCCGGCAGCGCGTTGATGGGCATCGGCAGCGCCCGCGGCGAGAACCGCGCGGTCGAGGCGGCCGAGGCGGCCATTTCCAGCCCGCTGCTGGAGCAGAGCATGGACGGCGCGCGGGGCGTGCTGCTCTCCATCGCCGGCGGCTCCGACCTGGGTCTGTTCGAGATCAATGATGCCGCCCAGCTGGTCACCGACGCGGCCCACCCGGACGCCAACATCATCTTCGGCGCGGTCATCGACGACGCGCTCGGTGACGAGGTGCGGGTGACTGTCATCGCGGCGGGCTTCGACGGTGGCACGCCCGCGTACAAGGCGGCCGAGCCGACCCGTAAGACCAACACCAACCAGCCGGCACCGCAGAGCACCCCGGCGCCGGCGCCGGCCACCAACCCGGCTCCGGCCCAGTCGCCGCGTCGCGTGCTCTTCGACGACGTGGACGTTCCCGACTTCCTCAAGAACGGGTCCTGAGCACCGCCGATGACCGACAGCTCAGCCACGGTACGTCCAGATCGGCACGCCGAACTCGCGGCCGGTCTGGCCCAGGTTCGGTCCCGGGTCGATGACGCCTGCGCGCAGGCCGGCCGGGATCGCGCCGAGGTAACCATGATCGCGGTGACGAAGACCTACCCGGCCAGCGACGTGTTGGCGCTGGCCGGGCTCGGGGTGACCGACATGGGGGAGAACCGCGACCAGGAGGCGGCCGGCAAGGCCGCCGAGGTGGCTGCCGCCGGGGTGCGTCCCCGCTGGCACTTCATCGGCCAGTTGCAGCGCAACAAGGCCCGCTCGGTGGTCCGCTACGCCGACGTGGTGCACTCCGTCGACAGTGTCCGGCTGGCCCGGGCGTTGGCCACCGCGACTGCCGACCGGCAGGAGCCGCTCGACGCTTTGGTCCAGGTGAGCATCGACGGCGACGCCGCGCGGGGCGGTGCCCTGCCCGGCTCGGCGGATCCGGCCGCCGGTCTGGAGCCGGTGGCCGAGGCGGTGGCCGACGCGCCGGGGTTGCGTCTGGTCGGTCTCATGGCGGTCGCTCCGCTGGGGTGGGAGCCGGAGCGGGCGTTCGCCCGGCTCGCGGAGGTCGCCGACGCGTTTCGGGCCGTCCATCCGGGAGCCACCGCGCTGTCCGCCGGTATGAGCGGAGATTTCGAAATCGCGATCCGTTACGGCGCGACACATGTCCGCGTCGGTAGCGCGTTGCTCGGAATGCGTCCCACGCTGCGGTAGCCTGACCGCGAGACAAGCAAATTACATCAGTGTTGTTTCAGGGGCGGGCGTCTCCTTAGTCGGGGGTCGTGGCGCGCGACGCGAATCGCGCGCCGGGGGGATTGCCGTTCCGGTCCGGTGGGCATGGTTGTCCACTCGCGACGGGCGACATGGCACGGGGGCGCGTGCCGCACGGCGGACGGAAGGGCGCGGGATGGGTGCACTGCGCAAGGCGGGGGTCTGGCTCGGTCTGGTCGAAGAAGACGACGAGCGGGCCTACGACGACGGTGGCTACGACAAGGGTGGCTACCGCGACTCGCGTTACCGGCAGAGCCGGTACGCCGAGGAGTTCGCCGACGACGACGAGGACGACGCCGAGGAGCCGCCGGCTCCCCGGCCGCGCGACAGCGGGCGGGGTCGACTCTCCGAGCGGTCGAGCGGGCGGTTGAGCGAGTCCGAGCGTGGTGACGGTGAGCGGCCGGAGCGGATCGAGCGGTCCAGTGTCCGGTCGATCACCCGGTCGTCGGCGGGCGAGACCTCCGGTGCGCTGACCTACCACACGCGGGACAACCTGGCCCTCGCGCCGCAGGTCACGTCGCGCGAGCGGGCTCTGCCCGAGGAGGAGCAGCGTTACCAGATCACCACGCTGCACCCCACCACCTACCGGGAGGCGCGCACCATCGGTGAGCACTTCCGCGACGGCGTCCCGGTGATCATCAATCTCACCGAGATGGATGAGGCCGATGCCCGCCGTCTGGTGGACTTCGCCGCCGGACTGGCGTTCGGCCTGCGCGGTACGATCGAGCGCGTGACCAATCGGGTGTTCCTGCTCTCACCGGCTAACGTCCAGGTCACCGCAGAGGACAAAGCCAAGATCGCTGAGGGCGGCTTTTTCAGTCTGAGTTGATCCCGCCCGACCCGAGGGACGTCGCTGACCGTGTTGTCGATCTTACTGCAAGTGTTGTACCTGATCCTTTATGTCTTCCTGCTCCTTCTTCTGTCCCGGTTCGTGTTGAGCGCCGTCCTGCAGTACGGCCGTCGCTGGCAACCGGGGCGTGGAGCATCGGCAGGATTGGAATCCGTGTGGAGCGTCACTGATCCCCCTCTCAACACGTTGAGGCGTGTGATCCCTCCGCTGCGAATTGGTACCGTGAGCATCGACCTGGCCTCCCTTGTGCTCCTGGTTATCCTGTTCGTGCTGATGGAGTTCGTGTTAGGGCCGTCGATCAGGGCATCTGCCTGATGACCGACGCGCTTTCGCGGCCGCAACTGACCCGAGGAGTTTCGATGCCGCTGACCCCGGCCGACGTCCACAACGTCGCCTTCAAAAAGCCGCCGATCGGCAAACGGGGGTATGACGAGGAGGAGGTCGACGCCTTCCTTGACGAGGTCGAGCGCGAGCTCGCCCGTCTCATCGAGGAGAACAACGAGCTGCGCGCCCAGGTGGAGCGCGGCGGCCGTGGCGGTGCCCCCGCCGGCCCCGGCGGCGACGCCCGACTGGCGGCGGAGCTCAACGATGTCAAGGCCCAACTGGACCGGGTGCAGCGCGACAAGTCGGCGGCCGAGCAGGCTGCCCGCGCGATGCAGGCCGAGCTGGAGCAGGTCCGCGCGACCGGCGGTCCGGCCGGCGGCGTCACCGGTGACGGTGAGCAGCAGGCCCTGCGCGTGCTGATGATGGCCCAGCGCACCGCCGACGACCACGTGTCCGACGCTCGCCGCGAGGCCGACCAGCTGCTGTCCGAGGCTCGCAGCAAGGCCGAGGAGGTGACCCGGGAGGCGCGCGCCAAGGCTGACGCCCTTGAGCGGGACGCCCGCCAGCGGCACCAGGAGGCCATGGGCGGCCTGGACGCCAAGCGCACGGCGCTGCAGAAGCACATCGAGGAGCTCAAGCAGTTCGAGCGCGAGTACCGCACCCGGCTCAAGGCGTACCTGGAGAGCCAGCTGCGTGACCTCGACGGTCGTGGCCAGGGCCTCGAAGCCGAGATGACCCGCTCCGAAGCCGGCCGGGTCGCTGGCGGCAACGGGCTGGCGGCAGCCGGTCTCGCTGGTTCGTACGGCGGCGGTGGGCGCTCCGGCGCCCTCGAAGCCGGACGCTGAGCACCGGCCGGCGATCGCTGTCCGCCAATGGTGACGGTCGCCGGCCTGGCCTGGACGGTTCGACGCGGCGGGGGTGAGCCGTGATAGTCGCAAGTCTTCTGCTCATCCTCGTCGCGGTGGCGCTACTGGTGCTCGGCCTGGCCGGTGGCTCCAGCTTCTTGTTGGTCATCTCCATCGCGGCCAGTCTGCTGGCCGCCGTGGCGTTGGTGGTGGGCGCCCGCCAGGCAGCCGCCAACCGCGCCATGGCGGATCCCGGCCGGACCGACCGGCGGCACCCCGACGCGCCCCGCACGGCCAGCCAGGCCACAACGGGTGTCGCGTACGGGCCGCCGCTGGTCGAGCCGGAGGTGCCGGTCCAGCACGTGCCCACGACGTTTGGTACCGGCGGCACCGGGTGGCGGCAACCACCCGAGCCGCCGGTCGACCATGCGCCGCCGGTCGATGACGTGTCGCCGGTCGACGCGTCGCACGTCGATGACGCGTCGCCGTTGGTGGGTGCGGCGGACGAGGCGCCCGCGCGGGCCCGGCCGGTCAGCCCGGCGTCGCCGATGGACGACGTGTTCGACCCCGCGGTCGCGGCTGTCGACGAGCCGGCCGCCCAGCAGATCACGGCCGCCGAGGCGGCCCGGGTGGCCCGACTGCTCGACGCCGTCGAGGTCGTCGACGGCCGCCCCCGTTACCACCTGGACGGCTGCCCCCACCTGATCGGCTGGCAGCCCGAGACGTTGCCGGTCGCCGAGGCCGTGGACCTCGGCTTCACCCCGTGCGCGCACTGCGCGCCGGCGACCGCTCTCCTCGCCGACGCCCGGCCGATCTGAAGCGGCGCCGGTGCCCGCACAGGACACGCTCACCGTGGCGGTACGGGTGAAGCCCGGCGCCTCGCGGGACCGGGTGGGTGGCCGCTTCGACGGCCCGCACGGGCCCGCCCTCGTGATCGCGGTCCACGACCCGGCCGTCGACGGTCGGGCCACCGAGGCCGCCCGCCGGGCGTTGGCCGGCGCGTTGGGCGTCCGACCTGCCGTCGTGTCACTGCGTGCCGGCGCGGCCAGTCGGGACAAGCTCTTCCTCATCGACCGGCCGGGCCCGGAGCTGCCCGAGGTGCTGCGCCGTCTGCGCGACGGATCCGTCGAGTGAGGACAGCCCAGGCAAGGCAGCCGTGACGCCCGGGTTGGATATCGCGCTGCTGCTCGGTGCGGCAGTGCTGCTGGTCGCTGTCGG
Organism: Micromonospora sp. NPDC048947; assembly: GCF_040649495.1. Classification (NCBI taxonomy): domain Bacteria; kingdom Bacillati; phylum Actinomycetota; class Actinomycetes; order Micromonosporales; family Micromonosporaceae; genus Micromonospora; species Micromonospora sp. NPDC048947. The sequence continues at coordinate 112,464 of NZ_JBEZFO010000008.1, read as the reverse complement.
CGCGGTGCGACTCTCCACGAGGCTCGGCGTGCCCAGCCTCCTGGTCTACCTGGCTCTCGGTGTGGCGATCGGCGAGAACGGGTTGGGCATCCGTTTCGACGACGTCGAGCTGACCCGGACCCTCGGCTTCTGCGCGCTGATCGTGATCATCGCGGAGGGCGGGCTCACCGCCCGGTGGACCACGCTGCGCCCGGTGCTCGGGCTGGCCTCCGCGCTCTCCACTGTCGGCGTGATCGTCAGCATCGCGGTGGTCGGCGTGGCAGTGCACCTGCTGCTGGGGCTGGACTGGCGGTTGGCGCTGCTCTACGGCGCTGTGCTCTCGTCCACCGACGCGGCGGCCGTCTTCGCCACTCTGCGCCGGCTGCGGTTGCCGCCCCGGCTGGTGGCGACCCTGGAGGCCGAGTCGGGGATGAACGACGCCCCGGTGGTGCTGCTGGTGGTGCTGCTGTCCCACAGCGGTTTCGCGCACCCGTGGTGGTACGAGGTCGCGCTGGTCTGTTACGAGCTGGGCGTCGGTGCGGCGGTGGGCGTGGCCGCTGGCGTCGCCGGCACCTGGGCGCTGCGCCGGGCCGCGCTGCCCTCGGCCGGGCTCTACCCGATCGCCGCGGTGGGCATCACAGTGCTGGCGTACGCCGCGGGGGCTGTTCTGCACGCCTCGGGCTTCCTCGCCGTCTATGTGGCAGGGGTGTTGCTGGGCAATGCCCGCCTGTCGCACCGGCAGGCGATTCTCGGTTTCGCGGACGGGCTGGCCTGGCTCGCCCAGATCGGGTTGTTCGTGCTGCTCGGGTTGCTGGTCTCGCCGGGCCGGCTGGACGCGGCGGTACTGCCGGCGGTGGTCGCCGGGCTGGCTCTGGTGCTCCTGGCCCGGCCGCTGTCGGTGGCTGTCTCGGCGGTGCCGTTCCGGGTCGGGCTTCGAGAACAGGCGTTTCTGTCCTGGGCGGGGCTGCGCGGTGCGGTGCCGATCGTGCTGGCCACCATTCCGCTGTCCGAGCGGGTGCCCGGCGCGGAGCGGCTCTTCGACGTGGTCTTCGTGCTGGTGGTGATCTTCACGCTGGTGCAGACCGGGACGCTGGGGCCGTTCGCCCGCCGGTTGCGGGTGACCGCGCCGGCCGAGGCCGCCGAGATCCACGTGGAGACCGCGCCGCTGGAGCGAATGCGGGCGGACCTGCTCCAGGTGGAGGTGCCACCGGGCTCACGACTGGCCGGCGTGCACGTCGACGAGCTGCGCCTTCCGTTGGGCGCGTCGGTGACCCTTGTGCTGCGCGACGGCGTGGGCTTCGTGCCCGCACCGGACACCCGGTTGAAGACCGGCGACAGTCTGCTGATCGTGGCGACCGCAGGGGTGCGGGACGCGGCGGAACGGCGGTTGCGGGCGGTCAGTCGGCGGGGTCGTCTGGCCCGATGGTTTGGTGAGTACGGGGATGAGGTGCCCAATTGATCTGCTAGCGTTCCCTTTGCCCCAGTTAGGCAGGGCTAGGGGCTGTTAGACGGTGCGACGGTGCGGCACGTTGTCGGACGCCTGTACGTTCCGTATTCTTGCCAACCTCCGGAGTGCGCGGCCATCGTCGCCGTGCGCCCCTTTTCGTACATAGGGGACGCCCTGGTCGGCGCCCCCTGTCCAGGCGCCGCGGACCGCGCGGTTCCCCGGCCGAGGGAGCGACCCATGGCGAAGCCATCCGACACCAGGACCGCCGGGCGCAAGCCGGTGGCGAAGGCCACCCGTAGCACGGCGGAGACCGAGAAGATCCGGGCGGCGCTGGCGGCGCGGCGGGACGAGCTTCGTGCCGAGTACGATCAGACGCTGAGTGAGATCACCGAGCTGCAGCGCGATCGGCTGACCGACTCGGCCGGGGACGACCAGGCCGATACGGGCACCAAGACGCTCGAGCGGGAGCAGGAGATCTCTCTCGCCAACAGCATTCTGGAACGGATCACGCAGGTGGAGCGCGCTCTGGAGCGCCTCGACGAGGGTGGTTACGGCTGGTGCGAGCGGTGCGGCAACCCGATCCCGGTCGAGCGCCTCGCCGCCTTCCCGTCGGCCACCCTGTGTGTGACGTGCAAGCAGCTGGAGGAGCGGCGCTGAGGTCCGTTCCCCGGCGGCGATGAGACGGTGAGCGATCACCGCCAAGACTGTCGATGGGGAGCGCATGACCGCAGTACCGTCCGCCGAACCCGGCCGCACCGATCCGGGCGGCGGCACCCGCCGGCCCCGGGCAGTCGCGATTCTCGCCGGAGTCGCCCTGGTGGCCCTGCTGGCCGACCTGGTCACCAAGCACCTCGCGCTGGCCGCGCTGACCGACCGGGAGCCGGTCCGGCTGCTCGGTGGGTTCGTCTACCTGAGCCTGACCCGCAACAGCGGCGCGGCCTGGAGCATCGGCGCGGACCACACCTGGGTCTTCCCACTGATCACCATCGGTGTGGTCGGCTGGATCGTCTGGATGGCGCTGCGGCTGCGCTCGCTGCCCTGGGCGGTCTCGCTCGGCCTGGTTCTCGGTGGCGCGTTGGGCAACCTCGTCGACCGGATCTTCCGGGCGCCGTCCCCGTTCCACGGACACGTCGTCGACATGATCAGCCTCTTCGACCCGTACGGTCAGGTCTGGCCGGTGTTCAACCTGGCCGACAGTTCGCTGGTCTGCGGCGTGCTGCTGGCCGTCCTGTTGGAGTTGACCGGCCGCCAGCGTGACGGCCGGCGGGCGGGGCGCGACGGCGACCCGGCCACGACGGACGCCGCCGCGTCGGGCGCCGAGCAGCGGGAGCGGGCATGACCTCGGCATTCGCCGCTGGCGGCGACCACCGTTCCCTTCCGGTTCCGGACGGCCTCGACGGCATGCGCCTGGACCAGGCCGTGTCCCGCCTGTTCGGGCTGTCCCGCACCGCCGCCGCGGCCCTGGTCGACGCCGGGGACGCGCTGGTCGACGGCTCCGCCCGGCCCAACTCGCACAAGGTCAAGGCCGGCTCCTGGCTGGACGTCACGCTGCCCGCCCCTGTCGCACCGCCGACAGTGGTGCCGCAGGCGGTGCCCGGCCTGCGGGTCGTCTACGCCGACGACGACATCGTCGTGGTCGACAAGCCGGTCGGGGTGGCCGCGCACCCGAGCCCCGGGTGGACCGGGCCGACGGTGATCGGCGCGCTCGCCGCGATCGGGCACCGCATCTCCACCAGCGGCGCCGCGGAACGCCAGGGCGTGGTGCACCGGCTCGACGTGGGCACCACCGGGATCATGGTGGTGGCCAAGAGCGAGCAGGCGTACACGGCGTTGAAGCGGGCCTTCAAGTACCGCGAGGTCGACAAGGGCTACCACGCGGTGGTGCAGGGTCACCTGGACCCGCTGCGGGGCACCGTCGACGCGCCGATCGACAGGCACCCGACCCACGACTACCGCTGGGCGGTGGTGTCCGGCGGCAAGCCGAGCATCACCCACTACGACACCCTTGAGGCGTTCCCGGCGGCGAGCCTGGTCGACGTCCGGCTGGAGACCGGCCGGACCCACCAGATCCGGGTGCACTTCTCCACCCTGCGGCACCCCTGTGTGGGTGACCTCACCTACGGCGCCGATCCCACCCTCTCGGCCCGTCTCGGCCTGGCCCGACAGTGGCTGCACGCCCGCGAACTGAGCTTTTTGCACCCCCGAACGGGGGACGAGGTCCGGTTCGTCAGCGACTACCCTGACGACCTGGACCGTGCGCTTCAGATCCTGCGTGACTGAGCGGCGACCGCCCGACACCGTTCCACAGAGGGGATCCCGCCCGTGCGCGCCGGCAACCTGCTGCGGCAGCTGGACCAGCGGTTGCTGCCGCCGCTGACCCGGACCGTGGCCCGCCTCGGCGACCGGTCGGCGCGCTCCGGCGTGCTCAGTTGGGCCGCGGTGCTCTCCGCGGCGGCGGTGTTGGGCACCGCCGTCTGGGCCGTCGACGACACTCCGGTCGGCGACCGGACGGTCGGCGAGGTGACCCGGGTCGGTGTTGCCGACGGCGACTCCGTCCCCGGCTACCTGCGGTCGGCCGCGGCCGACCTGGCCGCGCTGCCCGCGTCCGCCCCGGCCGCGGAGGGCGGGACGTACGCGCTGGTCACGCTCGACACGTACCTGCCTCCGCAGCGGCTGGCGACGGTGCTCGGCGACGTCGGGGTCTCGACGGTCTTCGGGCGGGTTCCGCTGCCCGGCCGGCAGACCGAGATCGTCAAGATCCCCGCGCTGCGGGTGCCGGACGACGTGGTGGCCGGGATGGACCAGGTGGCGGCCCGCAAGGAGGCCGAGGCCGCCGACTACCGGGCCAGGGCCGCCGCTGTGGACGGCGACGGGGTGGGCGAGCGGGAGTTGCGGGAGCAGTACGCCAGCGGCGCCGAGGTGGCCGCCGCCGAGGCGGTCGCGTACCGCACCGGCTGCGCCTGCGTCTACGCGGCGGTGGTTCGCGCGACGCCGGTGGCGCTGCGCGATGTCGCGGCCCGGCCGGATGTACGGGCGGTCGACCCGGCCCCCGAGGTGTACCGGCTGGACCGGACGGTCTTCACGCCGCCCCTGCCCGAGCAGCGTGACGTGGTACGCCCGCCGGCCGACACCGGGCCGAGCCCCGTACCGACCCGGTCCGAGCCGCCAGCGCCGATGATCAGCGCACCGGCGCCGTCGGCCCCCGTGGGCGAATCGTCGGAACCCGCACCAGTCGTGACCATTCCGTCACCCGAACCGTCGACGCCGGAGCCCGCCGAGTCGGCGCCGCCGAGCGTCACCACCTCGCCGGACGCCGCCCTCACCGAGCCGTTGCCGCCATCGCCGTCGTCGTGATCTGCGCCGGCTGGTGTGCGCTCTGAGGTGTGGTCCGAATAGGGTTGGGTTCGTAGCCTGTCAGACAGAGATCGATGGCGCTGGGAGGGCGGGCCGTGGAGGGCAGTGAGACCGGCTGGGGCCGGCCGGCCGAACCAGCGCCGCGGTGGCGCGCGCTGTTGGACCGTGCCCGGCTGGGCGGTCGCGGCGCGGAGCAGACCGAGCCGGAGCGGCGCGGCGAGGAACCGCCGCCGGACCCGCTGCCACGACGTGCGGCCCCCAACGGCTACGCCGGGCGGGCACCCGCCATCGGGCATCCGGCCGACCTGTCGTACGGCGCGGAGCCTGCGTACCGGGCCGAGGCGACCTACCGGGTCGACCCCGCGTACCGGGCCGAGCCGGACTACCGGGCCGAGCCCGCGTACCGGACCGAGCCGGGTTATCGGGCCGAGCCGGACTATCGAGCGGAGCCGGCGTACCGGACCGGGCAGCCGGACTACCGCGCCGAACCCGGCTACCGGGCTGAGCCGGGCTACCGCGCTGAACCCGGCTACCGCGCCGAACCGGACTACCGCGCTGAACCGGACTACCCCGCCACGCCCGGCTACCGGGCCGAGCCCGACTACCGGGCGGAGCCGGGCTATCGGGCCGAGCCCGACTACCGGGCCGAGCCGACCTACCGGGCCGAGCCCGAGCCGCCGGCACGCGGCCCCGACCCGGTCCCGTCGCGCTACGCGTTGCTGGACAACGGCTACCGGCCCGGCGACCCGCCGGTGGAGTCGCGGTACGCCCTGCTGGAGACCGGCTACCAGCCGGAGACCGGCTACCCGGCCGCCCCACCACAGCCCCCGCCGGTCGCCCCGCCACCCGTGCCGCCGGTCGCCGTGCCGGTCACGCCGCCCGTTCCGCCACCACCCGCCCCGGCGGTCGGCTCGGTGGTCGCCGAACGCGCCTACCCGGCCCGGATCGAATGGCGCCCACCGGCCGTCGACCAGGAGCAGGAGCGCGCCAACGGGGTGCTCCAACGGGACCTGGGCACGCCCCGGGTGTTCGCCTTCGCCAACCCCAAGGGCGGAGTGCACAAGACGACCGCCACAGTGCTCGCCGCGGCCACGGTCGGCAGCGTCCGCGGCAAGGGCGTGCTGGCCTGGGACGACAACGAGCTGCGCGGCACCCTCGGCCTGCGCGCCGGCAGCGCCCGGCACGCCCGGACGATCCGGCACCTGATCAGCGACCTGGCCCAGATCGAGATCCTGGAAGACGCGACCCTGCTGGACCGGCTTGACGACTACCTGCGGCACGCCTCCGACGGCTCGTACGACGTGCTGGCCGGCGAGGAGAGCCCACGCTTCGCCCAGCGACTGGACCAGTTCACCGTCCGACGGGTGCTGGAGCTGCTGCGGCGCACCCACGACGTGGTCTGCGTGGACACCGGCAACAACGTGGAGAGCCCCAACTGGCGCACTGTGATGCAGGCCGCCGACCAGCTGGTGGTGACCACTGTGCCCCGGGAGGACGCGGCGTTCAGCGCGGACTGGATGCTCGACCTGCTGCACGAGGAGGGCATGGGCGAGTTGGCGGACAACGCGATCACCCTCATCTCCTGCCCAACCCCCGGTCGCTCGACGCTCCAGGACGACCTGGAGCGGCACTTCGCCACGCGTACCCGGGGCGTGGCCGTCGTGCCGTACGACCCGGCTCTGGAGACCGGGTCGTCCATCGAATACCACCAGCTCCAGCCGGAGACCCGGCAGGCGTGGCTGCGGGCCGCGGCGATGATGGTGGAACCGTTCGCCCGGTGAGCTGGTCTGCCGCCACCGGAGCCCCGGCCGCGCACCGGGCCTGAGAGGATCATCGGGTGAGCCCGGACAACCCCGACCGTGAGCGGCCCGTCGACGAGCCCGACCAATCCGCGCCTTCCGGTACGCCGGACGCGAGACCGCCGGAGGTCGACCCGCCGGTCGGGACGGCGCCCGGCGAGTTCGGTCCGGGCCACCTGCCGGACTCGGCGGCGTACCAGAGCTTGTTGGAGCTTCGGTTCGACGAGCCGCGTCGTCCATTGCGTGCCCTGGCGACGGTGCTGGGCACCGTGCTCGCGCTGGCCGTGTCGGGTGTTCCGCTCGGGCTGCTCTGGGCCGCGCTCGCGCCGGACACCCCGGTGCTCAAGACCGCCGAGGGGGCGATCTACGCCGAGCCGCAACCGGAGCAGCCGATCGCCGCCGACGGCTGGTTCAGCCTGCTCGGGCTCGCCTTTGGGCTGCTCGTGGCGTTCGCCCTGTGGTTCGTGCTGCGTCGACGGCGCGGCCCGGTCGGGTTGCTCGCCGCGGTGCTCGGCACCCTGGTCGCCGCGCCGGTGGCCTGGCAGGTGGGACGGCGGATCGGCCTGGCCACCTTCGACCGGCTGCTGGCGACGGCCCCGGTCGGGCAGGCCTTCAGCAAACCCGCCGACCTGCGCGCTGGTGGGGTGGACTGGCTGCTCGGCGTGCTGCCGGTTCCGCACGGCAACCTGCTGCTGCCGGCGTTCGGGGCCGCTGTCATGTACACACTGCTGGCCGGTTGGTCGCGGTGGCCGGGGCTGCGCCCGGAGCCCGAGCCGGGGGACTTCAGTTGGGTGTCGGCGGGGACGCCAGCTCCGACAGCGGCACCGGAACCGCCCGCACCTGACGCAGCAGAGCCGCCTCGCGGTTGAGCAACCGCAGCTCGGCGCGGAGCCGGGAGGCGGTGTCGTCGATCGCCAGCAGCCGTTGCCGGTCGTCGACGGTGAGCGCCGCGGTCGCCGCCACCAGGTGCGAGAGCACTGTCGGGTCCTCCGGCAACTGCTCGGAGATCTCCTCCGGGTCGGAGCGGATCAGGCCGAGGTACTGCCGGAACACAGCGATCACCCGGGCGGCCAGCAGGTCGGCCACCTCGTCCGGGCCGCCCGGGTCGGGCAGCCACTCGACGTCGGCGGTCAGGTAGGGCTCGGCGCTGTCGTCGATTTCGGCGATCCGGAATCGACGCCGACCGACAGTGACGATGTCGAAACCACCGTCGGTCAACTCGGTCACCTGGCGCAGCTCGGCGGTGCAGCCCACCTCGTGCAGCGTCACCTCGCCGACGCTCGATCGGGCCGGGGCGCCGGCGGGACCGGCGGGCGCGACTTCCCAGCCGGCCTGGATGGCCACCACGCCGAACTCGCGCGGGGCACCGTCGGGCAGGCCGACAAGGTGCCTGACCAGCGCCCGGTAGCGCTCCTCGAAGATGTGCAGCGGCAGCACCAACCCGGGAAAGAGCACCGTTGCGAGCGGGAAAACCGGCAGCCGTGCGGTCACATGGTCGAGCCTAACCAATCTCGTCCCCGGGGGCGTGGCCCGGCTCACCGTCCCGGCGGACGGGCGGCTCGGGTGGACGTCGGGCCGGACGCCTAGACTCGCAAGGGTGCTGAATCGGATCGACCTGCGCGACGGTCTCGGTGACCCGCGCCGCCTGCTGCCCCGTGCCCAGCTCGACGTGTCCGTCGCCGTCGAGCGCATCCGGCCCCTGGTGGAGGCGGTCCGTGAGCATGGGTACCCAGCGATCCGGGAGGCCAGCGTTCGGTTCGACGGCATCTCCCCGGAGGTGCTGCGGGTGCCGGTCGAGGCGATCACCGAGGCGGAGGGGGTGCTCGACCCGGCGGTGCGTGCCGCGCTGCTGGAGTCCATCGCCCGGGCCCGTCGGGTGCACGATGATCAGCGGCGCACGGACCACACCACGACTGTGGTGCCCGGCGGCACTGTCACCGAGCGATGGCTGCCGGTCGACCGGGTCGGCCTCTACGTGCCCGGTGGCCTGGCGATGTACCCGTCGACTGTGGTGATGAACGTGGTGCCCGCCCAGGCGGCCGGGGTGCGCTCGCTGGTGGTGGTCAGCCCGCCGCAGAAGGACAACGGCGGCCTGCCCGATCCCCGGGTGCTCGCCGCGTGCGCGCTGCTCGGCGTCGACGAGGTGTACGCGGTGGGCGGGGCCCAGGCGGTGGCGATGCTGGCGTACGGCGCGGCGGTGGACCCGGCGGGTGAGCTGCGGTGCGACCCCGTCGACCTGATCACCGGCCCCGGCAACATCTGGGTGACCGCCGCCAAGCGGCTGCTGCGCGGCGTGGTCGGCATCGACGCCGAGGCCGGGCCGACCGAGATCGCCATCCTGGCCGACGACACCGCCGACCCGGCGCACGTGGCCGCCGACCTGATCAGTCAGGCCGAGCACGACCCGCTCGCCGCGAGCGTGCTGGTCACCCCGTCGGTGGCGTTGGTCGAGGCGGTCGAGGCGGAGTTGGCCCGGCAGGTGCCGGCGACCAAGCACACCGAACGGGTCACCACGGCGCTGACCGGTGAGCAGAGCGGCGTGGTCCTGGTCGACGACCTTGAGGCGGGGCTGCGGGTGGTCGACGCGTACGCGGCCGAGCACCTGGAGATCCAGACGGTGGACGCCCGGGAGTGGGCGCTGCGGGTCCGCAACGCCGGGGCGATCTTCGTGGGCGCCTGGTCGCCGGTGTCGCTCGGTGACTACTGCGCCGGCTCCAACCACGTGCTGCCCACCGGTGGCTGCGCGCGGCACTCCTCCGGCCTGTCCGTGCAGTCCTTCCTGCGCGGCGTGCACCTGATCGAATACACCGAGGCCGCGCTGCGCGACGTGGCCCCGCACGTGGTCACCCTGGCCAACGTGGAGGACCTGCCCGCGCACGGCCAGGCGGTCCAGGCCCGTTTCCTGGGAGGGTCGGCGTGACCAGCCTGGAAGAGCTGCCGATCCGGGCCGACCTGCGGGGGCTGTCGCCGTACGGGGCGCCGCAGTTGGACGTGCCGGTGCGGCTCAACACCAACGAGAATTCACACCCGGTGCCGGAGCCGGTGGTCGAGGCGATCGGCAAGGCGCTCGCGGCCGAGCTGCGTGAGCTGAACCGCTACCCGGACCGGGACGCGGTGGCGCTCCGCGCCGACCTGGCCGAATATCTCGGGCACGGGCTCACTGTCGACCAGGTGTGGGCGGCCAACGGCTCCAACGAGATCCAGCAGCAGCTGCTCCAGGCGTTCGGCGGGCCGGGGCGTACCGCGCTCGGCTTCGTTCCGGCGTACTCGATGCACCCGCTGCTGGCCCTCGGCACCGGCACCCGGTGGGTGCCCGCCGCGCGCGGCGTCGACTTCGGGTTGACCGCCGAGGAGGCGGTGGTTCAGGTCCGCGAGCACCAGCCGGACGTGGTCTTCCTCTGCTCGCCGAACAACCCCACCGGCACGGCACTGGACCCGGCGGTGATCGCCGCGGTGCTCGACGTCGCGCCCGGCATGGTGGTCGTCGACGAGGCGTACGCCGAGTTCGCCAGGCCCGGAACGGTCAGCGCCCTGGCGGTGCTGCCCGGCCACCCACGGCTGGTGGTCACCCGGACGATGAGCAAGGCTTTCGGCTTCGCCGGTGGTCGGCTGGGTTACCTGGCCGCCGACCCGGCGGTGGTGCGGGCGGTGCAGCTCGTCCGTTTGCCGTACCATCTCTCCGCGCTCACCCAGGCCGCCGCACGCGCGGCGGTGGCTCACCGCGACGCCCTTCTCGGTACGGTGAGCGCGATCATGGCGCAGCGGGACCGGATCGTGGCGACGCTGCGCGAGCGGGGGTTGCGGGTCGCTGACAGCGACGCCAACTTCGTGCTCTTCGAGGTGGGCGGCGACCAGACCATCGTCTGGAACGCCCTGCTGGCGCAGGGGGTGCTGGTCCGTGACGTCGGCCTGCCCGGCTGGCTGCGGGTGACCGCCGGCACCGCCGCCGAGACCGACGCCTTCCTTTCTGCAATGGAGACTTCGCAATGAGTCGGACCGCCCGGGTGGAACGGATCACCAAGGAGACCAAGGTCCTCGTCGAGATCGATCTCGACGGCACCGGTGCCGCCGAGATCAGCACCGGCGTCGGCTTCTACGACCACATGCTGCACCAGATCGCCCGGCACGGCGGCTTCGACCTGACCGTGCGCACGGTGGGTGACCTGGAGATCGACGCGCACCACACGATCGAGGACACCGCGCTGGCCCTGGGCGCGGCGTTCGACCAGGCACTGGGCGACAAGGCCGGCATCCGGCGGTACGGTTCGGCGACAGTGCCGATGGACGAGGTGCTGGTCCGGGCGGCGGTGGACCTGTCCGGTCGGCCGTACGTGGTGCACGACGAGCCGGTGCTCGCCCCGTACATCGGGCCGGTGTACGCGACCAGCATGACCCGGCACATCTGGGAGTCCTTCGGTCAGGCGGCCCGGGTCACGCTGCACGTCGACGTGCTGCGGGCGGCCCGGCCCGGTGGTCACCCGGACGCGCACCACGTGGTGGAGGCGCAGTTCAAGGCGGTCTCCCGCGCGTTGCGCGAAGCCACCTCGATCGATCCGCGTTCCGCCGGGGCGATCCCGAGCACGAAGGGCGCGCTCTGATGCGCGCGAGGAGCGCAGAGCGGCCGAGCCCCGCAGTCGCGACTGGAAGGTGGCTCTGATGGGCGCCGCGTTGCCGACGTTGCTGCTGATTCTGGCCGGGGTGCTGGTGGGCGGCACCTGGTCGCTCTACCGGCAGGGCGCGCCGAAGGCCGCCGTGCTGATCACCGCGGCGCTCGCGGTGCTCGCCACCGTCGCCGGGGTGCTGCGGCTGCTGCCGGAGAACGGGTGATCGGGGTGACGACATGAGTGACGTGGTGGTGCTCGACTACGGCTCGGGCAACCTGCGCTCGGCGGAGCGGGCGCTGGCCGCCGCCGGAGCGGACGTCCGGGTGACCGACGACCTGGCCGCGGCGGCCGCCGCCGATGGTCTGGTGGTGCCGGGTGTGGGCGCGTACGCGGCGTGCATGGCGGGGATCGAGGCGCTGGGCGCCGGCCCGGTGATCGCCGAACGGGTGGCTGCCGGCCGGCCGGTGCTCGGCATCTGCGTGGGCATGCAGGTTCTCTTCGAGCACGGCGACGAGCACGGCGTGGTGACCAAGGGGCTGGGGCTGCTTCCCGGCGGGGTGACCCGGCTGGCCGCCACCCGGTTGCCGCACATGGGCTGGAACACGGTCCGGGCTCCGCGGGAGTCGGTGCTGTTCGCCGGGTTGACCGAGCAGAGCCGGTTCTACTTCGTCCACTCGTACGCGATGGGCGACCCGGCGGCGCTGGTCGCTGCCGGTGCCACTGTGACCACCGCCCACCACGACACGGATTTCGTCGCGGCGGTGGAGCGGGGCTCGTTGTCGGCGGCCCAGTTCCACCCGGAGAAGTCCGCCGACACCGGTGCCGCGCTGCTGCGCAACTGGCTCGCCACGCTGCCCAGCGGTGACTGAGCGCCGTCGCGCGGTGCCCGAGCGGCGGGCGTCGCGGTGAGCCGGGAGCGCGCCCGCCGACGGGCGGAGCGGGAGGCGGAGCAGGCCCGGGAGCGGGCGGTCCGGCAGCGGCAGGTGGCCCGCCGCCAACGCCGTCGCGCGGTGGTGCGCAGTTTGACGCCGCGGCTGCGGCGGGGTCGCTCCGGGCGGCTGGCCCGGCACACTCGGGGGGAGCGGGCCGCGATCGTGCTGCTCACCGGCGCGGCGTTGCTCCTGATCTGGACGTTTGTCGACAACCTGGCGTTGCGTATCGCGCTGATCGTGCTCTTGCTGCTCGTACTGCCGGCGATCGTGGTGATCGCCCTGGACCGTCGTACCTGATCGAGGAGAAGACCTTGAGCCTCACCCTGTTACCCGCCGTGGATGTCGCTGACGGCCGGGCCGTCCGGCTCGTGCAGGGCGCCGTCGGAAGCGAGAGCATCTACGGCGACCCGTTGGACGCGGCGCTGGCCTGGCAGCAGGACGGCGCGGAGTGGATCCACCTGGTCGACCTGGACGCGGCGTTCGGTCGGGGCACGAACGCGCACCTGCTCGCGGAGGTGGTGCGCCAGTTGGATGTGAAGGTGGAGCTTTCCGGGGGCATCCGTGATGACGAGTCGCTGCGCGCGGCGCTGGGCACCGGTGCGGCCCGGGTGAACATCGGGACCGCCGCTCTGGAGGATCCGGTCTGGTGTGACCGGGTGGTAGCGGAGTACGGCGACCGGGTGGCCATCGGGCTGGACGTGCGGGGTCACACCCTGTCGGCGCGGGGTTGGACCCGCGACGGTGGTGACCTGTACGAGGTGCTGGAGCGGCTGGACAAGGCGGGCGCGAGTCGGTACGTGGTCACCGACATCACCAAGGACGGCACGATGCGTGGGCCGAACCTGGATCTGCTGCGCGAGGTGTGTGCCCGTACGGACCGGCCGGTGATCGCCTCGGGTGGGGTGTCCACCCTGGACGACCTGCGGGCGTTGGCGACCCTGGAGGCGGCCGGGGTGGAGGGCGTGATCGCCGGCAAGGCGCTCTACGCGGGTGCCTTCACCGTGGCCGAGGCGCTGCGGACGCTGGCCGAGGCGTGACGACGACCCGGCTGGGGTCGGGCGGCCCGTGGGAGCAGCGCTACGGGTACTCCCGGGTGGTCCGGGCCGGTGAGCGGGCCTGGACGGCGGGTTGCACGGCGACGGTGGACGGCCGGGTGGTGCACGTCGGTGATCCGGCCGCGCAGACCGCGCAGGCGCTGCGGATCGGGCTGGCCGCGCTCGCCGAGGTGGGTGCGGAGCCGGGCGATGTGGTCCGGACCAGGATGTACGTGACCGACCGGTTGCACGCCGACGAGGTGGGCCGGGCGCACAACGCGGTCTTCGGCGCGGTCCGGCCGGCCGCCACCCTGGTGGTGGTGGCCGGTCTGCTGGACCCGGAGCACCTGGTCGAGGTGGAGTTGGAGGCGTACCTCGGCGATCGCTGAGGTACCGCCAAGGCGGCCTGCCGGGCCGTCCTGCGCTCCGATAAGTTGTGCACAACTTAATTGTGGGCTACGGTTCAGCGGTGACCGATGACCTGGAGCTGCGCCGGCAGGTGTGCTTCGCGCTCTACGCCGCGTCGCGCGCACTGACCGACGTCTACCGGCCGATCCTCGACGAGGTCGGGTTGACCTACCCGCAGTACCTGGTGCTGCTGGTGCTCTGGGAGCGTCCCGACGACGCCCCCACGGTGTCCGAGCTGGGCGCCGAGCTGCGGCTGGACTCCGGCACGCTCTCCCCGCTGCTCAAGCGGCTGGAGGGGGCGGGCCTGGTGGTGCGGCGGCGGTCGGCCCGCGACGAGCGGCGGGTCGAGGTGGGCCTCACCGAGCAGGGCCGGGCGCTGCGCGAGCGCGTCTGCGACGTCCCGCTGCGGATCGCGCAGGCCACCGGGCTGGGCTTCGACGAGCTCGTCGCGCTGCGCGACACCCTCACCCGGGTCACCGACACCATCCACCGACAGAAGGAGCAGTGACCACCATGCAGGTTGTCTACACCGCGTCCGCGACCGCCACCGGCGACGGCCGGGACGGCCACGTCGAGACCTCCGACGGCACGTTCGCACTCGACCTGGCCGTGCCGAAGGAGATGGGCGGCGCCGGTGGCGCGGCCAACCCCGAGCAGCTCTTCGCCGCCGGTTACGCGGCCTGCTTCCACAGCGCCCTGCGGCTGGTGGCCCGCCGGGCCAAGGCCGACGTGACCGGTTCCGTGGTCGGCGCCGAGGTGGGCATCGGCCCGAACGGCAGCGGCGGCTTCGGGCTCACCGTGCAGCTCGTCGTCGACCTGCCCGCCGCGCCCCGTGAGGTCGCCGAGCAGATCGTCGAGCAGGCCCACCAGGTCTGCCCGTACTCCAACGCCACCCGTGGCAACGTCGACGTCACCCTGACCGTCCGCGAGACCCTGTCGGCGTGACCTCGCGGCCCCAGGCCCCATCCGCGGACGAGAGGACGACCACCCCGTGACCAGTAACCGCGAGATCCACCTGGCCAGCCGCCCCCAGGGCTGGCCCACCGAAGACACCTTCCGGCTCGTCGAGACCGAGGTTCCGACGCCCGGACCGGGCCAGATCGTGGTCCGCAACCAGTACATGTCCGTCGACCCGTACATGCGCGGACGGATGAACGACGTCAAGTCGTACGTGCCGCCGTTCGCGCTCGACGCGCCGCTCGACGGTGCCGCGATCGGTGCGGTGGTGGCCAGCGAGGCGGCGGACATCGCCGTCGGGACCACAGTCCTGCACGGGCTGGGCTGGCGGGAGTACACGCTGCTCGACGGCGCCGCGGCCCGACCCGTCGACCCGAACATCGCCCCGGTCAGCGCGTACCTGAGCGTGCTCGGCATGACCGGGTTGACGGCGTACGCCGGGCTGCTGGAGGTGGCCGCGATGAAGCCCGGCGAGACGGTCTTCGTCTCCGCCGCGGCCGGCGCGGTGGGCAGCCTGGTCGGCCAGATCGCCAAGCTCAAGGGCGCCGGCCGGGTGATCGGCAGCGCCGGCTCGCCGGCCAAGGTCGAGCGGCTGCGGGCGCTGGGCTTCGACGCCGCCTTCGACTACCACGACGGCATCCGCGAGTCGCTGCGGGCGGCCGCCCCGGACGGCATCGACGTCTACTTCGACAACGTCGGCGGCGACCACCTGGAGGCCGCGATCTCGGCCATGAACCTGCACGGCCGGGCCGCCATCTGCGGCATGATCTCGCAGTACAACGCCACCGAGCCGCCGGCCGCCCCGCGCAACCTGGCGCTGGTCATCGGCAAGCGGCTCACACTGCGCGGCTTCCTGGTCAACGACCACAACGACATGCGGGCGGCGTTCGTGCGCGACGTCGCGGGCTGGCTGCGCGACGGCACGCTGTCCTACGACGAGACGATCGTGGACGGCATCGAGAACGCCCCGGCCGCATTCCTCGGCCTGTTGCGCGGCGACAACCTCGGCAAGATGCTCGTCCGCGTGTGACGCAGACCTCTCTCACGGCGGTCGACCCGATCGGGTCGACCGCCGTGCCGCGTGCGGAGGATAGGCTCGCGGCATGACGGTGGCGGTACGGGTGATCCCCTGTCTGGACGTGGACGCCGGGCGGGTGGTCAAGGGGGTCAACTTCCTCGACCTGCGTGACGCCGGCGACCCGGTGGAACTGGCTGCCGCGTACGACCGGGCCGGCGCTGACGAGTTGACCTTCCTCGACGTCACGGCGTCCTCCAGCGACCGGGGCACAATGCTCGACGTGGTGCGCCGCACCGCCGAGTCGGTGTTCATCCCGCTGACCGTCGGCGGTGGCGTCCGGCAGGTCGCCGACGTGGACACACTGCTGCGCGCCGGCGCGGACAAGGTCGGCGTGAACACCGCCGCCATCGCCCGTCCGGAGCTAATCGCCGAGATCGCCGACCGGTTCGGCAGGCAGGTGCTCGTGCTCTCCCTCGACGTGCGGCGGTCGCCGAACGGCGGCACGCCCAGCGGCTTCGAGGTCACCACCCACGGGGGGCGGCGCGGCACCGGCATCGACGCCGTGTGGTGGGCGCGCCGGGGCGCCGAGTTGGGCGCGGGGGAGATCCTGCTCAACTCGATGGACGCCGACGGCACCAAGGCGGGCTTCGACCTGGAGCTGATCGCCGCGGTGCGCGCGGTGGTGGACGTGCCGGTGGTGGCCAGTGGGGGCGCCGGCGAGGTGGCCCACTTTCCGCCCGCTGTCGGCGCCGGCGCGGACGCCGTGCTCGCCGCCAGCGTCTTCCACTTCGGCGAGCTGACCGTCGCCGAGGTCAAGGACGCGCTGCGCCTCGACGGCCATCCGGTGCGCTGAGCAGCTCAGCGCTCGCCGGAGTGGCCCTCCGGTGACCGGCGCGGGGTGGGGATCGAACGGACCGCGTACTCCTGGACGGCAGCCGCGTGGTCGGCCTCGTCCAGGATCCAGTCGGCGCTGCCCGGCGCGTGCCGGCGGGTCAGCACGCCCTGCACGGTGTCCACCATTGTCGCCACACCCGCGCGCGGCCGGGTGCGCCACAGCTGCTCACCCTCGGCGGTGATGCGGAACCAGCCGTCGGCGACGCTGACCAGCCCGGCGCCGACCAACCGCTGGACCGCTGCCTCCACCTCGTGTCGCTGCGGAATCGCGTGGTTGAGGTGGTCGGCGGTGGAGAGCACGTCGGTCAGGCGGACGCCCTCCGGTCGTCGGCTTGTCGCCGACCGGCGGTGCCGTCCGGCCCCGCTCGCGATGACGAGCGACACGAAGATCCAGGCGTCGTTCCAGCGCCAACCGTTCTCCCCCATGCAGAGATGATGACGGCGCGCGTCGCGGAAGGGAACACCCACCCGCGAACCGGTGCGCGGCACCACCACCACGTACCGGTTCGCGGACGGTCGGTGAGGGTTCAGCCGGCCGGGGTGGCCGGCGCGGGGTTGCCCGGTGGGGGCGCGGCGCTGTCCGGCTCGGTGCCCTCCGGCACGGCGAACAGCGGGATGAAGAACTGGGCCAACGGGCCGATGGCCAGGGCGTACGCGACGGTTCCCAGGCCGACCTTGCCGCCGAGCAGCCAGCCCAGTGCCAGCACTGTGACCTCGATGACGGTGCGCACCAGGCGGATCGACCGGCCGGGCCGGCGGGCCACGTACCCGGTCATCAAGCCGTCGCGGGGTCCGGGGCCCAGATTGGCACCGAGGTAGAGGGCGGTGGCCGCGCCGTTGGCGACGATCCCGGTTATGAGCAGCGCGATCTGGACGCTGAGCGGACCACCGGTGGGCACCAGGGCCAGTGTGGCGTCCACTACCAGGCCGATCACCACGACGTTGCTGACAGTGCCGAGGCCGGGCCGCTGCCGTAGCGGGATCCAGAGCAGCAGGACCAGCGCGCCGACGCCGATGGTGACAGTGCCGAAGGAGAGCCCGGTCAGCTCGGAGAGCCCCTGGTGGAACACATCCCACGGGTCGAGGCCCAGGTCGGAGCGGATCATCAGGGCCATGCTGACGCCGTAGAGCGTGAGCCCGAGGTAGAGCTGGACCAACCGTCGAACCGGTCGGTGCCGCAGATTGCCAAGCAGTGCCATGCATGCCACCCTAGGTGCCAATCCGCGTCGAGGAAGAAGCCAATATCCGAGGAGTGGCTATGACAGGGCAGGTGCGCGGCGTCCAATTGGCCCGTCTGCTCGGGCAGTGGCATGCCCTGCCGGGCCGCCGCCGCAGCCCCGACTACGCCGCGCTGGCCGGCTCGGTGCGTGGGCTGCTCGCCGACGGCCGGCTGCCGCTGGGCGTCCGCCTCCCGGCCGAACGGGAGCTGGCCGAGGCGCTGCGGATCAGCCGGACCACCGTCACCGCCGCCTACCGGCAGCTCCGCGAGACCGGACACCTGGCCAGCCGTCGTGGCGCCGGTAGCTGGACGATGCTGCCCGGCAACCACCGGGTGGCCAGCACCGGCCTGTGGACCCCGCTGGACGACAGGGAGATGCTCGACCTCGGCGTCGCGGCGCTGGCCGCCCCGCCGCAGCTGTTGTCAGCCGCGCGGGCCGCCACCGAGGACCTGCCCCGCTACCTCAGCGGGGCCGGTTACCACCCGACCGGCATCATCGAGCTGCGCGAGGCGGTGGCCGACGCGTACTCCGCCCGGGGTCTGCCCACCTCGGCCGACCAGATCATGGTCACCAGCGGCACCCAGCACGCACTGGATCTGGTGCTGCGGCTCGCCCTGGCCCCGGGCGGCACCGTGCTGGTCGAGTCACCGACCTACCCCAACGCCCTCGCCGCGCTGGCTGGCCGGCGGGCCCGGATCAGCACCCACGGGCTGGCCGCCGACGCCGGTTGGGAGCCCGACCTGCTGCTGGGCACTCTCCGGCAGACCCGGCCCAAGCTGGCCTACCTGATTCCCGAGTTCCAGAACCCGACAGGGCATCTGATGCCCGCCTCCCTGCGCGAACACGTGGTGGCCGTGGCGCACGCGGTCGGCACCGATCTGATCATCGACGAGTCCTTCGTGGACCTGTCCATGGACGGCACCGAGGTGCCACCCCCGGTCGCCACCTACGACCGGCACAGCCGGGTGGTCAGCATCGGTGGGATGAGCAAGCCCTACTGGGGTGGCCTGCGGATCGGCTGGGTCCGCGCGTCCGCGCCGCAGGTGCAGCGGCTGGCCGCCGTGCGGGTCGGGGTCGACATGGCCAGCCCGGTGCTGGACCAACTGGTAGCGGTGCACCTGCTCGCCGACGCCGAGGCCATCGGCGCCGACCGCCGCGTTCAGTTGGCCGTCCAGCGCGACGCCCTGCTCGGCGCGCTGGCGCACCAACTGCCGGAGTGGCGGGTCACAGTGCCACGGGGTGGCGTGACGCTCTGGGCCGAGTTGGACGGCCCGGTCTCGAGCGCGCTGGCCCGGGCCGCGGAGGAGGTCGGGGTGCGGCTGGCCCCGGGCCCCCGGTTCGGCCTGGACGGCACCCTGGAGCGCTTCCTGCGGCTGCCCTTCACCCTGCCCGCGGCGGACCTCGTGGAGGCCGTCGGGCGGATCGCGGCGATCCGCTACGACCTGGACCGGGCCGGCCGTCAGCGGTGGCGGGAGCCCTCCGTCATCGCCTGAGCCGCCTCCGGCCGCGACCTCCGGCCAGGGACTCCCGAACCTGGCCGCGCTCGACGCGGACCGCCGAGACGGGTGAGCGGGCACCGTCACGATCACCGCTCTGCCGGCAATGCGACTTTCGTCCGGCTTCGACTGCCACAATCTGCTGGTGAGCGAGGGTGCGAGGGCGCGGGGGGTCCAGCGGAGCGCGCCGGGCTCCCGGGCCACCCGCCTCGAACTCTTCTACGACCTGATCTTCGTCTTCGCTTTTCTGAACGTCACCACCGTCACCGCCGGCAATCCGACCGCGCGCGGCCTCGCCCAGTGCCTGGTGGTGCTGGCGCTGCTCTGGTGGTGCTGGACGGGGTTCGCCGTGCTCGGCAACCTGATCCGTACCGACCAGGGCATCGTCCCGCTGGTCGGCTTCGCCACCATGGCCGCCGCCTTCGTGCTGGCGCTGAGCCTGCCGAAGGCGTTCGTCGACCGCCCCGGCGGGCTGCCCGGCCCGGTGGTCTTCGCGGCCGGCTACTTCCTGGTCCGGATGAGCGAGACGTCGATCTTCATCTGGGCCGGACGTCGGAACCGCGACCTACGCCGACGCTGGCGACTGTTCGCCCTGCCGCCGCTGCTGGCCACGTCGCTCATCGTCGTCGCCGCCCTGTTGCCGCAGCGGCTCTTCGACGGGAGCGCCGAGGGAGTTGCCCGGTTGGTGCTCTGGCTCGCGGCCCTGGCCCTGGAGTACGGGGCCGGGCTCACGCTGCGCGGCACCGGGTGGACGGTGCTCTCCGCAGGGCACTGGGCGGAGCGGCACGGCCAGATCGTCCTGATCGTCCTCGGTGAGGCCATCATCGCGCTCGGGCTTGCTCCCGGCGGCAGCGCCGTTCTGCTGCTGACCTGGCCGGTGCTCATCGCCGCGGTGCTCGGCGTCGCGGTGGCCGCGGCGCTGTGGTGGGCGTACTTCGACACCCTGGCGCTCGGCATGGAGCAGACCCTGCACCGGACCCGCGACCCCGCCGCCCGCGCCGCCTTGGCCCGCGACGCCTACACCTACCTGCACCTGCCGGTCATCGCCGGCGTCATCCTGTTCGCGCTCGGGCTCAAGGGGCTGATCCACGAGGGAGCCGACGTCAGCACGCCGAGCTGGGGGGTTCCGCTGCCGGGCTTCGACCTGCTGGCGCTCTACGGTGGGGTCGCGCTCTATCTGCTCGCGCTCATCGTGCTGGGCCGGAAGATGCTCGCCGCCCCCCGCTGGCCCACGATCGGCGGAATCCTGCTGCTGCTCGTGCTGGTTCCGGTGGCCGGTTCGCTGCCCGAGATGTTCGCGTTGGCCATGCTCGCCGTGGCCACGTGGCTGGCAGTGGGGGCGCAGACGATCGTCGACGCTCAGCGCCGGCGTGGGGTCCGGGAGGTGGCGCTGGCGGAGCAGCTCGCCGTGGAGGAGGACCAGACCAGGTGGCGGGGTCGCCACCTGTGAGGGCCCCGTGCCGGCCTCCTCGCCGGCACGGGACCCTCGGTCGGCTCAGAGCTCGGCGAGGGTGCCGGCGTACATCTTGTCGATCTCGGCGGAGAAGTTGCTCTCCACCCCACGCCGCTTGATCTTCAACGACGGGGTGATCTCGCCGTCCTCGATCGTCAGGTCGCGCGGCAGGATGGCCACCTTCTTGATCGTCTCCCAGCGGTTGAGCTTGGCGTTGAGCTGGGCCACGTACTCCTCGACCATCGTCTGGGCCTCAGCCGACGCGACGATCTCGGTGTAGCTGCGCCCTTCGAGGGGGCCGCCGGCGACCCAGCCCCGGATCGCGTCCGGGTCCAGGGTGACCAGCATCGTGCAGAAGTTGCGGGCCTGACCGACGACGACCGCCTGCGAGGTGTACGGGCAGATGGCCTTGAACATGCCCTCGATGTGCGACGGCGCGATGTACTTGCCGCCCGACGTCTTGACCAGGTCCTTCTTGCGGTCGGTGATGCGCAGGTAGCCCTGCTCGTCGAGGCTGCCGATGTCACCGGTACGGAAGAAGCCGTCCTCGGTGAACGCGGCGGCGGTCTCCTCCGGCAGGTTGTGGTAGCCGCGCATCACCGGCCGACCCCGCACCAGGATCTCCCCGTCGGTGTCGATCTTGCACTCGAGGTCGCCCATCGCCTGGCCCACGGTGCCGATCCGCAGCCCGGCCGGAGGGTTGACGAAGTTGCCGGCGCTGGTCTCGGTCAGGCCGTAGCCCTCGGAGATCGGCAGGTTCGCGGCGGCGAAGAAGGTGGCGATCTCGGGGCTGAGCGGCGCGGCGCCGGACACCAGCACCCGCATCCGGCCGCCCAGGCGGGCCTGGAGCTTGCTGAACACCAGCTTCTCGGCAAGCCCGTAGCGCAGCTTCAGCCCGGCCGGCACCGGCTTGCCCGCCTGCTCCAGGGTGACCTTCTCCTTGCCGACGCCGACGGCCCAGCCGAAGATCTTCGCCTTCGCGCCGCCGGCGCCCTGCGCGGTGGTCACTGCCTTGTTGTAGACCTTCTCGAACACCCGGGGAGCACCACACATCAGTGTCGGGCGGATGACCGAGAGAAGGTCGACCAGCTTGTCCACCCGCCCGTCGACGTAGGTGGGCAGGCCGACGTGGATGGCGCCGCAGAGCAGGGTCTTGCCGAACGAGTGGGCCAGCGGCAGCCACAGGTACTGCAGGTCGTCGTCGCGCAGCAGCCCGACCTCCGCCTGCGCCACGGCCTCCCAGCACCAGCCGCCGTGCAGCAGCTCGACGCCCTTGGGTTGGCCGGTGGTGCCGGAGGTGTAGATCAGGGTGGCCAGGTGGTCCGGGCCGATGCCGGCCACCAGCATGTCGATCAGCTCCGGCTCGGCGGCCAGCGCCTGGGTGCCGCGCTCCTCCAGGTCGGCCAGCGTCAACTGCGCGATGGCGGCGTTCGGGTCGACGGTGCCGTCGAGGAGCACCACGTGGGTGAGCGCGGGCAGGGACGCCCCGGCGATCTTCGCCGCCTGGGCCTGGTTCTCCGCGAACAGCACCTTCGACCCGGAGTCGGCGATGATGTACGTCGCGTCGGCCGGCTCGGTGGTGGGGTAGACGGTGGTTGTCGCGCCGCCGGCGCACATGATGCCGAGGTCGGCGATCACCCATTCCAGCCGGGTGTTGGCGAGGATCGCGACCGGGTCCTCCTGGCCGACGCCGAGGCCGTGCAGGCCGGCGGCGACCGCCTTGGCGCGCTGGCCGACCTGCGCCCAGGTCAGCCAGACGGGCCCCGAGTCGTCGGGGTTCGGGGACGCGAACGCGTTCCGGTCGGGGGTGGCCGCCACGCGCTTGAGGAACATGTCCGGGATGGAGCGGTACGGTACATCGAGAGCCATCGCTGTAGCCGCCTTCGGGGGTGGTGGCGTGACGGTCGTCACGTCATGATGGTTACCGAAGAGTATTGCCTGTTGCCGTGCATCGGCTAGCCCTGGTGATCGTCCGGCCGGCCCATCCCGCCAACCGGTACGGCCGATCAGGCGTACCGGGCAGCCACCACCGACCAGTCGTAGGTGGCCCGGACCCAGTTGCGCCGGGCGGCCAGGGCGTCGCGGATCCCGTCGTCGCCGGCGGCGCGCAGCGCCTCCTCCGCGTCCAGGTACGCCGCCAACCCCTTGTTGAACCGGTGTGCCGCACTTCGCAGCGCTGTCACCTCGTCCGCGTCGCTGCCCTGGGCGATCACCGTGACGAGGTTGTGCGCGTCCGGGTCGGCCTGGCTCTCCTTGCCGTAGGAGAAGAGGTCGTTGCACCAGCAGACCAGGTCCACCGCCAGCAGGTCCAGGGCGACCAGCCCCGGGTTGGCCCGCTGAGTTGGCCCGGAGGGCCGTGTCGACGCCAGGTCGGTCAGGGTGAGGCAGGGGTGCACGCCGCCGATGTGCCGGCGTAGCTGCACGTACTCCGCCACCTCGGGCACGCGCCGACGTTCCCGGTTGCCCGCCTCCCAGAGCAGCGCCAACAGGTACTCGCGCATCTGGCTGACGAACCGCAGCAGCAGCCCCGCGTGATCGTGCAGTCGGGTCCGGCGGCAGAGGTCGTGCAACGCGTCACCCAGTGGCCCGACGGCGGGCGGTACGACGTACGGGTCACCGCAGCGGTCCAGCACGTCGAGCAGGGTGCTGATCGCCGGACCCAGTCGGACCGGGTCGGCGCCGAGGCCGTCCTCGTCGCAGGCGTCGTCCATTACGAAGAGCCAGCTGATCAGGTCGGTGAGCAGCCGCAGGCCCTCGACGGAGCCGTCCGGGCAGGCGCGGCCGGCCAGTCCGGCGGCGTCGGCCCGTTCCAGGCGTCGCACGCGTTGGCTGGAATCGACCAGCCCGAACGTGCGCGCCCACTCCACGCTCTCACCCGCCACCTGGTCGGTGGCCCCGTGGCGTCCGGTGGGAAACGGGGGTTCCCTCAGCGCCGAAATCGCGAAGTCCCGCACAATGCGCCCCCACTTCGTGCCGCTCGGCGCGGAGCGGCGCGGTGAAGCGTACGGGAGGAGGTATCAGCGTCTTTCGCTGGGTGTGGGCAACTCCACAGTTGTTCGGTGACCGTTTAAGTACAAACAGTCACATGCCCAGGTTGGCGGCGCGTAGCCGCCGAGCCGCCTCGGTCGAGCCGTTCAGTTGGACCCGGGCCACCCGCTGCCGGCCGGAGACGAACAGCACCAGCTCGGCCGGAGCGCCGACCAGGCGCAGTGGCTCACCACCGCGTCCGAGGGAGATCTCACCGTGGCCGGGCGCCTGCACGTAGAGGTCCGCCGGAAAGCGGCGCAGTGCCAGCCGGACCATCGGGGCCGCGCGTTTCCAGAGCGCGCTCTGCAGGCCGGTGGGCAGATCGCGCGGCTGCCACCCGGAGCCGGCCCGCCGGACGTCCTCGTGGTGGATGAAGAACTCCATCGTGTTTGCCAACTCGTCGGTCAGCGGGTTGCTGACCGGGCTCCACAGCGGCGGTCGGCGCACCTGTGCCACCAGCTCGGGGTAGGGCCGTGCGGCGAGTCGCCGACGGACCCGTTCGGCGTAGCCGCGCAGCGGCGGCAGCACGATCCCACCCGCCGCGTCCGGACGGCGCTCCCGCAACACCAGATGCGCGGCGAGGTCACGGGTCGCCCAGCCCTCGTTGATGGTCGGGGCGTCCGGCCCGAGGGCCAGGAGAAGATCGGCGAGCGCCTCGCGCTCGGCTCGGGCGTACCGCGGCATGGCCCGATCGTAGGCCCGGCGGCCCGCCGGCGCGCGACAGCGGAGGCCGGTCGGCCAGCGCGGGACAGCGGACGTCGGTCGGCCGGCGCGTGACACACGACGCCGGTCGGCGCCTGCGGCACGCCGCCGTCCGGTACGTGATGGTCGACATATCCAGTCAGGGTCGGCGGCACTGGCCCCGACCGGTAAGGATGAGGGAGATAATTGCGGCTTACGGCGGGGGAGAGCGTGGCGAGCAAGACAAGTCGGGACGTTCTCAGTCGAGGGCTGGGGGTCCTGCGGCAGGCGATCCGTGAGCAACCGCGGATCTTCTCCGTGGCGGTCGTCGGCAGCGTGCTCTTCGGCGGGATGATCATTGTCAGCGCCCGGGTGGTCGGGTCGGTCATCGGTGAGGTGGCGCTTCCGGCCATCGAACGCGGCGAGGTGGGCGCCGGCACCCTGGCGTTGGCCGCGGCCGCGTTGTTCGGGATCAGCGTGCTGCGGGTGGCGGGCATCTTCGGCCGCCGGCTCGGCGCCGGCTACATGCAGTACCGCCTCCAGGCCTCCTACCGACGCAGGGTGACCCGCCGCTACCTGGAGCTGCCGCTGTCCTGGCACCACCGCAACTCCACCGGCACCCTGCTGTCGAACGCCAACTCCGACGTGGAGGCGGCCTGGTACCCGATCGCGCCGCTGCCGTTCGCCGTCGGCACGTTGGTGATGCTGGTCGGCGCGATAGTGTCGCTCTTCGCCACCGACTGGGCGCTCGCCCTGGTCGGGCTCGCGGTCTTCCCCGCGCTCTTCGCGCTCAACGTCGTCTACTCCCGCCGGATGGCCCCCCGGCAGGCGCGGGCGCAGCGACTGCGCGCCGAGGTCAGCGGCATCGCCCACGAGAGCTTCGACGGCGCCCTGGTGGTCAAGACGATGGGCCGCGAGGCCCAGGAGACCGCCCGGTTCGCGGGCCGCGCCGGCGAACTGCGCGACTCGCTGATCGCTGTCGGCCGGCTGCGCGGCATCTTCGACCCGCTGCTGGAGACGCTGCCAAGCCTCGGCACCCTCGCCGTGCTGGTGGTCGGGGCGTTCCGGCTGCGCCAGGGCGCGATCAGCGTGACCGAGCTGGTCAGCGTGGCCTTCCTCTTCACGGTGCTGGCCTTCCCGGTGCGGGCCATCGGTTGGGTGCTGGCCGAGCTGCCGCGCAGCGTCGCCGGCTGGGACCGGGTGCGCCGGGTGCTCGACGCCACCGGCGAGATGCCGTACGGGCAGCGGGTGCTCGACCCGGCCGGTGCCGGCCCGGCCACCCTCACCTTCGCCGACGTGCACTACTCCTATCCGCCGGCCGAAGCGCACCCGCCCGGCGCGCAGGTCCTCGGCGAGGTCGGCTTCACCGTGCCGTCCGGTCGGACGGTGGCCCTGGTGGGGCCGACCGGCGCCGGCAAGTCCACTATCGCCTCGCTGGCGGTGCGCCTCGTCGACCCGGACTCCGGCATTGTGTGCCTGGACGGCGTGGACGTGCGCGAGCTGACCTCCGCGTCGTTGGCCGGCACTGTGGCCCTGGTCGCCCAGGTGCCCTTCATCTTCGACGACACGGTCCGCGCCAACATCGCCCTCGACCGGCCCGGTGTCGACGACGAGGTGGTCTGGGCCGCGCTGCGGCTGGCCGAGGCGGACGGGTTCGTCGCCGCGCTGCCCGATGGTCTGGACACCATGGTCGGCGAGCGGGGCACGTCGCTCTCCGGCGGTCAGCGGCAGCGGCTCACACTGGCCCGCGCGCTGGCCGGTCGACCGCGTCTGCTGGTGCTCGACGACGCGACGAGCGCTGTCGATCCTCGAGTGGAGGCGGCCATCCTGGCGGGGCTGCGGTCGTCAACCACCCAGGCGGGAGTTCCGGCCGCGTCGATCCTGGTGGTGGCGTACCGCCGGGCCACCATCGCGCTCGCCGACGAGGTCATCTACGTGGAGCAGGGACGGGTGGTCGCCCGCGGCACCCACAGCGAGTTGTTGGCCACCGTGCCCGGCTACGTCGACCTGGTCACCGCCTACGAGCAGGCCGAGGTGGAGCGGGCACAGGAAAGTTCCTACGGCGACGACGTGGCGCCGCTGCCGTCGGGCCTGGAGATCGAGGTGGACCGGTGAGCGCGAGGAGTGCAGCGCAGCGGAGCCCCGCAGTCGCGAACGAAAGGCGGGACCGGTGAGTACGACGACTACGGGGACCGACGAGCAGGAGGCCCGGCAGGAGACGACCTGGCAGACCCTGCGTCGGGGCCTGGCGCTCTCGCCGGAGCTACGGATCGGTCTGGCCGGCACGTTGGCACTGGCGTTGGTCTACATGGTCGGTCGGGTTGCCGTGCCGGTCGCCGTGCAGCAGGGCATCGACCGGGGTCTCGTCGGTGGTCTGAATCTGAACGTGGTCTGGACGGTGGTGGCGATCACCGCGGCGATCCTGACCATCACCACGATCTGCGGCTACCTGATGATGCGCCGGCTGTTCACGGTCAGCGAGACGGCGCTGGCCAACGTCCGGACGCGCGCGTTCCGCCACGTGCACGACCTGTCGATGTTGCACCAGCAGTCGGAGCGGCGCGGTTCGCTGGTCTCGCGGGTCACCAGCGACGTGGACCAGATCACCCAGTTCCTCCAGTGGGGCGGGGTGATCCTGCTGGTCAACCTCGGTCAGCTGGTGGTCACCACCGCCGTCATGCTGGCGTACTCCTGGCAGTTGACAGTGGTGGTGCTGGCCGCGTTCCTGCCGGCGGTGTTCGTCATCCGGCAGTTGCAACGTCGCCTCGGCAGCGCGTACGCGACGGTGCGCCAACGTACCGGTACGTTGCTCGGCGCGATCGGCGAGAGCGTGGTGGGCGCGCCGGTGATCCGGGCGTACGGGATCGCCGGGCGCACCGAGCGGCGGCTGGACGAGGCGATCGACAGGCAGCGGCTGGCGCAGCAGCGGGCGATCCGGATCAGCATCGTGGGCAGCTCGGTCGGCGAGTTGGCGGCGGGGCTGGCGCTGGCCGGCGTGGTGGTGCTCGGCGTGCTGCTGGGGGTGGACGGCACGCTGTCGATCGGCCAGCTGACCGCGTTCCTCTTCCTGGTGACGCTCTTCATCCAGCCGGTGCAGATCGCCACCGAGGTGCTCAACGAGGCGCAGAACGCGATCGCCGGCTGGCGTCGGGTGCTGGACGTGCTGGACGTCGCCCCGGACGTGGCAGACCCGGGGGAGCAGGGGCGGGAGCTGCCGGGCGGGCCGCTGGACATCCGGTTCGCCGGAGTGCGGTTCGCCTATCCGGGTGGCCCGCCTGTGTTGCACGACATCGACCTGGAGATCCCGGCGAAGAGCCGGGTGGCGGTGGTCGGTGAGACCGGCAGCGGCAAGACCACGTTCGCCAAGTTGCTGACCCGGCTGATGGACCCGTCGGCCGGGGCGGTGCTGCTGTCCGGGGTGCAGTTGACCGACGTCCGGTTCGACTCGCTGCGCTCCCGCGTGGTGATGGTGCCGCAGGACGGGTTCCTCTTCGACGCGACGGTGGGGGACAACGTCCGGTTCGCCCGGCCGGAGTTGACCGACGAGCAGTTGAGCGCAGCCTTCACCGAGCTGGGCCTGTCGGACTGGCTGGAGGGTCTGCCGGCGGGCCTGGACACTCCGGTCGGGGAGCGCGGCGAGGCGCTCAGTGTCGGGGAGCGGCAACTTGTCGCGTTGGCCCGCGCGTACGTGGCCGACCCTGATCTGCTGGTGCTCGACGAGGCGACCAGCGCTGTGGACCCGGCGACGGAGGTGCGGTTGCAACGCACGCTGGACGCGGTCACCCGGGGTCGGACCACCCTCGCCATCGCGCACCGGCTCTCCACGGCGCAGGCCGCCGACGAGGTGATAGTGGTGGACCGGGGTCGGGTGGTGCAGCGCGGCCCGCACGACGAGCTGGTTCGCGACGCCGACTCGGTGTACGGCCTGCTCTACGCGTCCTGGCTGGAGCAGACCCGGTGAGGTGCGGCGGTGTGGTGGACGCCGACGGGCGGGTGCTCTAGGCTCCGGGTTAGGTAAGCCTAACCTCAGAAGGAGGTCGCGCCCATGCGGCCCAACTCCGCCGAGACCGTCCGTACCCTCGTCGCCGGCCGCCTGCCCGGCCTCGTGCACCTGGCCCACCGGCCGGGTCCGCACCACGCCCGGCACGTCACCGACTCGGACGGGCGGGTGCTGCTGCTGGTGCCGGTGGCCAGCCACCTGGCCGCCGCCCTGCAACCGGCAGCCGGGGGCAGCGACGTCGCTGTGGTGCTCGACGTGCTCGACCTGCCGCCGGCCGCCGGCGCGCCCGGCCTGGGTCGCGCCTGGGTGTCCGGTTGGGCGGCCGAGCTGCGCGGCGACGAGGCCCGCGACGCGGCCGTCGAGTTCGCCGCTGTGGAGCCGACCGGCGACCTGCTCGACCTGGGCATCCGGTTCCGGCTGTTCCGCTTCGAGGTGGTCGAGGTCCGCTGGGAGCGGGCCGGCGTCGTGCACCGGATCGACCCGGTGGAGTACGCCGAGGCCGAGCCGGACCCGGTGCACCCGGTCGAGGCCCGCCTGCTCGCCGACCTCGCCGAGTGCGACGGCGCGCAGGTGACGGAGTATCTGCGCCGGCAGCTCGGGTTGGCCGGGCAGACCCCGGACGGGCCGCCCCGGGTGGTGCGCATCGACCGCTACGGGCTGGTGGTGGCCCTCGGCCAACCCGGCGCCCGGCGTCGGGTCCGGCTGGCCTTCCCGGGCCCGGTGGCCGACCCGGCCGAGCTGCTGCGCCTGCTGCCGCCACTGCCCCTAACGGCCCACGCCCACCCGCCGCGCTAACCCCCCGCGCCCCGCCCGCGCCCTGCCCCGCCCCGCCGATCTTGCACTTTCGGTCGTCGGGTTGCGTGGTATATCCCTTTGGTCGGCGCAGAAAGTGCAAGATCGCGAGGGGCCCGGGGCCCGGGGCCCGGGGAGCGGCGCCGTGGGGTCAGGTTGGGAGTGGGCCGGTGAGGTACCGCTGGATCGTGGGACCGATCGCGGCCACCAGGGTTTCCGGGTCCGCCGAGGCGACCGGCTCAAGGCGTACCACGTGCCGCATCATGGCCAGGCCGATCATCTGGGTGGCCACCAGCGAGCCCCGCAGCGGTAGCTCGACCGGGTCGACGTCGAGGTTTTCCAGCACCCGGCGCAGCACCTGGGTGGTGACGAACTCACGCAGCAGTCGAGCGGTCCACTCGTTGCTCACCGCGGAGCGCAGCAGTGCCTGTGCGGCGCTGCCGGTCGGGGAGTCCCAGACGCCGAGGAAGATGCGCACCATCCGCTCGCCGACGCCGTCCCGGTCGCCGGCGAGGACCCTCGGCACCAGCTGACCGGGGTCGACCGGAAAGTTCATAGCGGCAAGGAAGAGCTGGTCCTTGCTGCCGAAGTAGTGGTGCACGAGGGCCGGGTCGACCTGCGCCGTACCGGCGATTCCCCGGATCGAGGCGGCGTCGTAGCCACGTTCGGCGAACGCCGTCCGCGCCGCGTCGAGAATCGCCTCCCGGGTGCCCGGGTTGCCGGGTCGCCGGCCGGTCCGCCGCGTCATCGCCGCCCTTCGTTCGTTCGCCTCGGCCCGTCGTGGGCCGGCCCGGCCCGCGCCGGGGTCGGCTGCCGCGCTGGCCGCCGCCCCCGGCGCTGGCGGTCAGCCGCTGCGTCGGCGCAGGGTGGCCGCCGCGAGCACCAGCGCCAGCACCACCGCGCCGAACACCACACCGACATCGCGCCACATCCGGCCGGTCGGGTCGGCGTGGGCACCGACCTCCTGCAACGCCTCGATGGCGTACGACAGGGGGAAGGCGTCACTGAGCGCCTGGAGCCAGCCGGCCATCTGGTCGCGAGCCACGAACAGCCCGCAGAGCAGCAGTTGGGGGATCACCACGACTGGCAGGAACTGTACTGCCTGGAACTCGGTGCGCGCGAAGGCACTGCACAGCAGCCCGAGGGCGACGCCGAGCACGGCGTCGAGCACGGCGATCCCGAGCACCAGCCCGATGCTGCCGGCGGTGTCCAGATCGAAGATCCAGTACGCCACCGCGGCGGCGACGGCTGCCTGCACGGCGGCGGCCAGCCCGAACGCGATGCCGTACCCGAAGAGCAGATCGAGCTTGCCCAGCGGCGTGGTGAGCAGCCGCTCCAGCGTGCCCGAGGTGCGTTCCCGCAGCATGGCGATGCTGGTCACCAGAAACATGATCACGAAGGGGAAGATGCCGAGCATCACCAGCGCGATCCGGTCGAAGGTCGTCGGCTGGCCGGGCGGGGTCGGTTGGTCGGCGTACATGAAGTAGACAAGGGTGAGCAGGACGGCCGGCACCACCACGAGCAGCGCGATGGTCCGCCGGTCGTGCCGGAGCTGACGCAGGATGCGCCCGGTGGTGGCGGCGAGAATTCGCGCGTTCATGCTGTCTCCCGGGCGGCTGTCGCGTCGGTGCTGGTGGAGGCGGCCTCGCCGGCCCGGATGAGCCGCAAGAACGCCTCGTCGAGGTCGTCCACACCGGCGGCGGCGCGGACCGCGGCGGGGCTGTCGTCGGCGATCAACCGACCCTGCCGGATCAGCAGCAGTTGGTCGCAGCGTGCTGCCTCGTCCATCACGTGGCTGGACACCAGCAGGGTGGTGCCGGCGGCGGCCATCGCGTGGAACCGGGCCCACAGGTCGGCGCGCAGCACCGGGTCCTGGCCGACCGTCGGCTCGTCGAGGATGACCAGCTCCGGCTCCCCGACCAGGGCACACGCCAGCGAGGCCCGGCTGCGTTGACCGCCGGAGAGGGTGCTGACCAGTTGACCGGCGGCCTCGGCCAGCCCGACGTCGCTGATCGCCCGGTCGGCCTCGGCGCGCCCACGTCCGTACAGGGCCGCGAAGTAGCGGGCGTTCTCCCGGACGGTGAGGTCGGCGTAGACGCTCGGGGCCTGGGTCAGGTAGCCCACCCGGTGCCGCAGCGCGGGGGTGCCCGCCGGTTGACCGAGCACGGTGACCGTCCCGCCGCTGACCAGCTGCACCCCGACCACCGCGCGCATGAACGTGGTCTTGCCACTGCCGCTGGGGCCGAGCAGCCCGGTGACCGCGCCGCGCGGGACCCGGCAGCTGATGCCGTCCAGCACCCGCCGCCCACCCCGGTCCACGACCAGGTCTCGGACGGCTATCGCATCGTCCATCACGCACCTCCACAGAAACTCATCACCTGTTGAACTCAACGCTAGATGAAATACCGCGCCGGGCGCAACGCCGCGCCGGTGTCCGGCTGGCCAACCGTCGCGCGGAGCGCGAGAACGGGCAGTAGGCTCCGGACCGGACACGAAGTCCGCCAACGGGCATTGCGCGCTGATCGGACGTACGGCACGATGGCGCGGTGGGTCACGCTCCGTTACCGGATAGCGGTTTTCTTGAGGATTGGGCCGCGCGGTTGCGGCAGGCCGCCGAGCGGCCGGTGGTCGGCATCGTGTTGCGCGGCAGCCACGCCCGCCGCGCCGCCACCGCGCACAGCGACGTCGACCTCGACGTGTTGGTCGGCGGCGCCCCGTACGCGGCCCGCCGGGCCTACCTGGACGAGTCCGCAGGCCAGGTCACTCACGTTTCGGTGGCCGCCCGGGACATCCGGTCCTGGGTGCACCGGCTGGGCGAACCGGCCGACTGGGCGTTCGGGCTGCCTGTCACCGCGCCGGCGCGGCTGCTCTGGGCCGACCCGCACTGGCGGCCCCGGATCGACCTGCCGGTGCTCTGCCAGCCCGCCGAGCCACCCCGACTGGAAGAGATGATCGCCACTCTGGGTAAGGCCGCCGCCGCCCGCGCGGCCAGCGATCGTCTCGGGGTCCGGCTCGCCGTCGCCGACCTGGCGCGGCTCTGCCCCTCGGTGCTGCGACCGGCCAACCCGTCCGTGCGGGTCCACTCCCGCCGGGCGGCCTTCGCGGCGGCCCTGGAACTGCCGGTGGCGCCACCCGGCTACCGGACGGACATGCTGCTCTGCCTCGGACTGCGCCCGGGGGCCACCGGGCAGCTCTGGGCCGCCGCCGTTCGGCTGGTCGCCGGCACGCTGCCGTTGATCCGGCCGTACGCCGAGGAGATCGCCGACACGGCCGGCGCGGACCTGGCCGCCGCCCTGGTCGACGGCCGGCTGGACCGCTACGTCGCCCAGCTGGCCCGACCGGCCCGGCCCTCGTCGCAGCCCCGGCCCTCGTCGCAGTCCAGGTCCTCGTCACAGCCCTTGCTCTCGTCCCAGCGCTGGCTCTCGGGGCCTCCGCCGCAGCCCTGGCGGGAGCGGTCGGCGGCGCCCGCACCGCGTGCGGGAGAATTGGTGACTGTGCCCGTACCTGACCCGCCGGTGACCGGCGTCCCCAGCGATCCGAACGAGTTGGCCGCGTCGGCGCGCCAGTCCCGGCTCGACCCGGCCATCGCGGCCCAGTTGCGCCGCACCGCCGACGGTCTGGTCGCCGCCGTGGTGCGCGCGCACGACTCCGGTGAGGTGCTGATGGTGGCCTGGATGGACGACGAGGCGTTGCACCGCACCCTCACCACCGGCCGGGCCACCTACTGGTCGCGCAGCCGCCGCGAATACTGGGTCAAGGGCGCCACCTCCGGGCACCACCAGTACGTGCGGTCGGTCGCCCTGGACTGCGACGGGGACGCGCTGCTGGTGAGCGTGGACCAGGTCGGCGCGGCCTGCCACACCGGGCACCGGACCTGCTTCTTCACCGAGCTGCCCGTCACCGGGACGGAGGCACCGTGAGCACGCGGAGCGCGGCGCGGCGACACACGGCAGTCGCTACCGAAAGGCGGGTCGGCCGATGACCGACGGCACCCTCAGCCCCGACCTGGACACCTTCACCGCGCTGGCCGCCGACTGGCGGGTGGTGCCGGTCACCCGGCGGCTGCTGGCCGACGCGGAGACCCCGGTCGGGGTCTACCGGAAGCTGGCCGGTGGGCCGGGCACGTTCCTGTTGGAATCGGCCGAGCAGGGCGTCGGCTCGGCCGGCATGGCCTGGTCGCGGTACTCGTTCATCGGCGTCCGCAGCAGCGCGACCCTGATCGAGCGCGACGGCGTGGCGACCTGGCTCGGCCAGCCGCCGGCAGGGCTGAGCACCGAGGGTGACCCGGTGCGGATGCTGCGGGAAACGGTGGCGGCGCTGGCCGGCCCGGTCGGGGACCCGTCCGACGGTCTGCCGCCGCTGACCGGGGGCATGGTCGGCTACCTCGGCTACGACCTGATCCGGCGTTTCGAGCGGTTGCCCGAGCTGACCGAGGACGACCTGGGCGTCCCGGAGCTGGGCATGATGCTCGCCACCGACCTGGTGGTCCTCGACCACTACGACGGCTCCGCGATCCTGGTCGCCAACGCGGTGCTACCGCCGTTGGACGCCCCGGACCGCGCCCCGCAGGTCGCCGCCGCCTACCACCACGCGGTGGGCCGGTTGGACGCGATGACCACGGCCCTGTCCCGGCCCATCCCGCCGATGATCTCCACGGTCGAGCGTCCGCCGGCCGGCGAGGTGCTCTGCCGTACGCCCGACGGCGGCTACCCGAAGGCGGTGGAGGCGGCCAAGGAGGCGATCAGGGCCGGTGAGTGCTTCCAGATCGTGCTCTCCCAGCGCTTCGAGCGGACGACCCACGCCGACCCGCTGGACGTCTACCGGGTGCTGCGTACCAGCAACCCCAGCCCGTACATGTACCTGCTGCGTTTCGACGGGTTCGACATCGTCGGCTCGTCCCCCGAGGCGCACCTGAAGGTCACCGGGGCCGCCGACGGGCGGCGGCGGGCGTTGTTGCACCCGATCGCCGGCACCAGGCCGCGGGGTGGCACCCCCGCCGCCGACGCCGCGCTCGCCGCCGAGCTGCTCGCCGACCCGAAGGAACGCGCGGAGCACGTGATGCTGGTCGACCTCGGCCGCAACGACCTGGGTCGGGTCTGTCAGCCCGGCACCGTGGAGGTGCCCGAGTTCGCCACCATCGAGCGGTACAGCCACGTCATGCACATCGTCTCCACTGTCACCGGCACGCTGCGTGACGACCAGAGCGCCTTCGACGCCCTGGCCGCGACCTTCCCGGCCGGCACGCTCTCCGGGGCGCC
This sequence comes from Micromonospora sp. NPDC048947, assembly GCF_040649495.1. Taxonomy (NCBI): domain Bacteria; kingdom Bacillati; phylum Actinomycetota; class Actinomycetes; order Micromonosporales; family Micromonosporaceae; genus Micromonospora; species Micromonospora sp. NPDC048947. The sequence goes on along the minus strand of NZ_JBEZFO010000008.1, from coordinate 78,111 downwards.
CAAGGTGCGCGCCATGGAGATCATCGAGGAGTTGGAGCCGGTCCGTCGTGGCCTCTACGGCGGCACCGTCGGCTACTTCGGCTTCGGCGGCGACCTGGACATGGCGATCGCCATCCGGACCGCGCTCATGCGGGACGGCCGCGCCTACGTCCAGGCCGGGGCGGGGGTGGTCGCCGACTCGGACCCGGCCGCCGAGGACCAGGAGACGCGGAACAAGGCAGCGGCAGTGCTGGCCGCGATCGCGGCCGCCGAAACCCTCCGGCCGGCGCGGTGAGCGCGAGGAGTGCAGCGAAGCGGAGCCCCGCAGTCGCGAACGGAGGGCTGGCGCGGTGAGCGCGAGGAGTGCGGCGAAGCGGAGCCCCGCGGTGAACGATGGGATGAGGTCGTGAGCGGCGGGGACCGGTCCGTCGTGGGCCGGCGCGCGTTGACGTACGCCGTGCTGCTCTGCCTGGCCGGCGCGGGCCTGGCTCTCTGGGCCGCGACGCGCAGCTGGTCGGTCGAGCTGACCGTACGTCCGGCGCCGCTGCCGCCGGTGCGGGACACCCGCAGCGGTGCGAGCCTGCTGCCGTGGCTGCCGGCGTTGGCCCTTGTGACACTGGCCGGGGGTGGCGCGGTGCTTGCCACCCGGGGTCGCCTGCGTCGGGTGCTCGGGGCGCTGCTCGGCGTGCTCGGCCTGGCCGTGGCGGCCGGTGGTGGGTACGGGCTGGTAGCCGATGTGGGCGGCGTCGCGAGCCGGCAGTGGCCGGCGCTCTGCCTGCTGGGTGGCCTGCTGGCCGCCGGCGGTGGCTGGTGGACGGCGGTGCGCGGCGGTGACTGGCCGGCGATGGGCGCCCGGTACGAACGTCCGGCGCGGACCGCGCCGCAGGCCGCGCCGGCGCAGGGCGACCCGGTTGTGCCGCCGACGCCGTTGGCGGGGCGGCGGACCACCGAGGCGTGGGACGCGCTGGACCGGGGTGAGGACCCGACGGACGACTGACGCGGTGGCCGACTGCCGCGGTGGCCGGCCAATGCGACGGCCGCGACTGCCGGCTGACGCGGTGTCCGGCGAACGCGGTGGCCGCGACGGCTGGCTGACGCGGTGGCCGTGGCGGGCGGTCAGCCGACCGGCTGGCGCTCCCACTGGGCGCGGCTACTGGCGGCGCGGGCGGCGGTCAGCTCGGCGACCAGGCGGTTCAGCTCGGCCCGTTGGTCGGCGCGGGCCCGGTCGGCGCAGACCGCCTCCCAGGCGTTGCCCCGTGCCGTCCGCATCCGTCCCTCGCCCACCACTGCCCGTTCCACTGTGTGCACCACTCCGACGGCGAGCGATGCCACGGTCCGCGAGATGGTGGTCAGTCCGATGGTCGGGTTCGGCTCGGAAATGCTCATGGTCACCTCGCACGAGGAGTTGCTGCGGTCGGGGCAGGCGCGCCATCGAGTCTGCCCGAGGACGATGCTCGCCCGTCGACGTTTCGCCGCGGTGACCGCCCGGTCAACTGTCTCGCCTCGGCCGTGACCAGGCACCGTCCGTTCGGCCTTGAGCTTGCTCACAGCATCGACTGGCATCGCTGCCGCCGGGCGGCGAGCGGAAACTGGTGGCATGATCGATGGATCGGCCCGGTCTGACTGTGGCCGCCAGGCTCCATACCGCGTGACGGTGGTCGATACCGGAGGTGGCGCTGCGTGACAACCCCTTCACGGCAAGTCGGCCATTATGCCGCAGCCCTTTTCGTGAGCAGCGCCATACCCCCGGCATTCGGCGTCGGTCGGCTGCCCCTAGCATCGGCCCATGACGCCCGGAGAGGGGAGTCCGTTCGTGACTGCTGAGCATGCGCACGCGGAGGGGGACGAGGCCGGCCAGGCAGCGTCCGTAAGCGTGCTCGACGAGATTCTGGCCGGCGTGCGTGAAGACGTCGCCCGACGCCAGGAGCAGGTTCCGCTGGAGCGGATCCGTGAACTGGCAGCGGCGGCGCCGCCACCCATGGACGCGTACGCCGCGCTGCGCAAGCCCGGCGTGGCCGTGATCGCCGAGGTGAAGCGTTCGTCGCCGTCCAAGGGCCGGCTGGCCGAGATCGCCGATCCGGCTGACCTCGCTGTCGACTACGCGGCCGGTGGGGCGCGGGCGATCAGCGTGCTGACCGAGGGGCGCTGGTTCGGCGGTTCGCTGGACGACCTGGCGGCCGTCCGTGCGGCGGTCACCGTGCCGGTGCTGCGCAAGGACTTCGTGGTCTCCAGCTATCAGATCCACGAGGCCCGCGCGCACGGCGCCGACCTGGTGCTGCTGATCGTCGCCGCACTTGAGCAGAACGTCCTGATGGGCCTGCTGGAGCGGATCGAGTCACTGGGCATGACAGCCCTGGTCGAGGTGCACGACGAGGAAGAGGCCGACCGCGCGTTGGAGGCCGGCGCGCAGGTGATCGGGGTCAACGCCCGTGACCTGCGTACCCTGGAGGTCGACCGGTCGGTGTTCGAGCGGATCGCGCCCGGCCTGCCCAGCAGCGTCGTCAAGATCGCCGAATCCGGCGTTCGTGGCCCGCACGACCTGATCCGGTACGCCTCCGCGGGCGCCGACGCGGTCCTCGTGGGTGAGGGCCTGGTCACCCAGAAGAGCCCCCGCGAGGCGGTAGCCGAGTTGGTCAACGCCGGCAACCACCCGGCAACGCCCCGGCCGGTGCGCTGACCCCGCCCCCGGTCTGACGTCCCACCGAGAGGATTCCCGATGAGCGCCGACGCGCTGGCCCCGGTGGCCGGCCCGCAGCCCGACTCCGCCGGCCACTTCGGCCGCTTCGGCGGTCGGTTCGTTCCCGAGGCCCTGGTGGCCGCGCTGGACGAGCTCGACGGGGCGTGGCGTACGGCGATGGCGGACGAGTCCTTCCGGGCGGAGTTCGGCGCGCTGTTGCGCGACTACGCCGGCACGCCGTCGCTGCTCTACGAGGCCCGGCGGTTCTCCGCGAAGGTCGGCGCGCGGGTGCTGCTCAAGCGCGAGGACCTCAACCACACGGGTGCGCACAAGGTGCGCAACGTGCTCGGCCAGGCGCTGCTCACCAAGCGGATGGGCAAGACCCGCGTGATCGCGGAGACCGGCGCTGGCCAGCACGGTGTCGCCACCGCGACCGCCGCCGCCCTGTTCGACCTGGAGTGTGTGGTCTACATGGGCCAGGTCGACACCGAGCGGCAGGCGCTCAACGTGGCCCGGATGCGGATGCTCGGCGCTACCGTCGTCCCCGTCACCAACGGCTCGCGCACACTGAAGGACGCGATGAACGAGGCGATGCGCGACTGGGTGGCGAACGTCGACGAGACGCACTACCTGATCGGGACCGCCGCGGGCCCGCACCCGTTCCCGGCGATGGTGCGCGACTTCGTCCGGGGCATCGGTGACGAGGCCCGTCAGCAGTGCCTGGACCTCACCGGTGGGTTGCCGGACGCCGTCACCGCGTGCGTCGGCGGCGGCTCCAACGCGCTGGGCATCTTCCACGCGTTCGTGGGCGACGAGGCCGTGCGGCTGTACGGCTTCGAAGCCGGTGGCGACGGGGTGGCCACCGGCCGGCATGCGGCGAGCATCACCGGCGGGTCGGCCGGGGTGCTGCACGGCACCCGCACCTTCGTGCTCCAGGACGCTGACGGGCAGACCCTGGAGTCGCACTCGATCTCCGCCGGCCTGGACTACCCGGGCGTCGGGCCCGAGCACGCGTGGCTGCACGACACCGGCCGGGCGAACTACCTGCCGGTCACGGACGACGAGGCGATGGCCGCGTTCGAGCTGCTCTGCCGTACCGAGGGCATCATCCCGGCGATCGAGAGCGCACACGCGCTCGCCGGCACCGTCGCGCTGGCTCCCAAGCTCGCCGCGGAACTGGGCCGGGAGCCCACGATCGTGGTCAACCTCTCCGGGCGGGGCGACAAGGACGTGCACACCGCCGGTGACTACTTCGGCATCCTCGACAAGGAGCGGTGAGATGAGCCGGATCGGGGTGGCCTTCGACAAGGCCCGCGCCGACGGACGGGCACTGCTGGTCGGCTGCATGCCGGCCGGTTTCCCCACCGTCGAGGGCAGCATCGCCGCGATGACCGCCATGGTCGAGGCCGGCGTCGACGTGATCGAGGTGGAGATCCCCTACTCCGACCCGGTGATGGACGGGCCGGTGATCCAGCGGGCCAGCGACATCGCGCTGGCCGGGGGCGTACGCACTGCGGACACGATGCGCATCATCGAGGCGGTGGCGGCCACCGGCGCTCCGGTGGTCACCATGACCTACTGGAACCCGGTCGAGCGGTACGGCGTGGACGTCTTCGCCCGTGACCTGGCCTCCGCCGGCGGCACCGGTCTGATCACCCCGGACCTGATCCCTGACGAGGCCGACGAGTGGCTGGCCGCCTCGGAGGCGCACGGGCTGGACCGCACGTTCCTGGTCTCGCCGTCGTCCACCGACGCCCGGCTGGCGATGACGGTCCAGCACTGCCGCGGCTTCGTCTACGCGACAGCGGTGATGGGGGTGACCGGCGCCCGGGCGCGTACCTCCGACGCCGCCCCGACGCTGGTCTCCCGGGCCCGCGCGGTCACCGATCTGCCGATCGGCGTCGGCCTGGGTGTGGGTACCGGCGCGCAGGCCGGCACCGTCGCCGGTTACGCCGATGGGGTGATCGTCGGCAGCGCGCTGGTCCGGTGTGTGCTCGACGCGCCCAGCGAGGCCGACGGGCTGGCCGCCCTGCGCACGCTCAGCGCCGAACTCGCCGAGGGCGTCCGTAACCCCACCCGCTGAGCCCGGCGCTTGCTGGGCCCGGCCGCGCCGAGCCCTCGGCGTTCGTCAGGGGTGCAGCGACGGGTCCACGGCCTCACCGCGTTGCTCCGGTGGCTGCCCCGCTCCCGGTTGGCAGTCCTGGCCGGTCCCGGGCTGCCGCCCGTTGTGCCCGGCGGGCTGCTGCTCGTGGCTGGTCGTGGGCCGCTGTGTGTCCTGGCCGGTTCCCGGGCGCTGCGTGTCCTTGTCGGTTGTCGGCCGGCCGTGCTCGGCTGGGCGAGCCGCCGGCAGCGGCGCGGAGGCGCTGGTGTCGGGCGCGCAGGCGACGTCGCGGAGCACGCCGGAGCGGCCGGCTGTCGCGTCGGTGACGGCGGCCCGGGTGAGCGGTGTGACCACCTCGGGCAGCGCGTCGGGGGAGTGCCAGGACAATCGGCAGCCCGGAGGTGGGTCGGTGGCGGGTCGGACACCGGCAGCGCGAGCCCGGAACACGTGCACGAGAACGTCCGGCAGCGGGCCGGCGCGTCCGGCGGCGGCCTCTCCTGGAGGGCCGCTCACCTGGTAGATGCCGACGAGGTCGGTCAGTTCGATCTCCCAGCCGGTCTCCGCGCGAATGTCCCGTAACGCCGCCCGCACCGGGCCCTCGGCCGGGCGCAGTCGTCCGCCGGGCAACGCGTAGCGGCGGGCACCCCGACCCTGCTGGCAGAGCAGCACCCGACCGGTGTCGTCGGTGACGACCGCGGCGACCGCCCAGGTGAGCGCGCTCATGGACAAAGAGCCTACGGCGGTGCAAACCAGAAGTCACCGGGATGCGCCCTCCAGCGGCCCGGGGTGCCGCTGTGGGGGTGTGCAGCGGTAGCGTGTGCACCCGTGACCCTCGCCTCGCTCTCTCCCCAGGCGGCCCTGCCCAGCCCCAGCACCGCGGTCTGGCAGCTCGGGCCGGTGCCGATCCGGGCCTACGCGCTCTGCATCATCGCCGGCATCGTGCTGGCCTGCTGGGTGACGGAGCGCCGGCTGCGGCAGCGCGGCGTCGCGCCCGGCGCGGTGCTCGACATCGCCGTCTGGGCGGTTCCCGCAGGCATCATCGGCGCCCGGATCTACCACGTGATCACCTCACCGGAGAAGTACTTCGGCGCCGGTGGGGACCCGATGAAGGCGTTCGCCATCTGGGAGGGCGGTCTCGGCATCTGGGGCGCGGTCGCCGGTGGCGCGGTCGGTGCCTGGATCGCGGCCCGACAGCTCGGCATTCCGTTCGGTGTGCTGGCCGACGCGCTGGCCCCCGGGCTGCCGCTGGCCCAGGCCGTCGGCCGGATCGGCAACTGGTTCAACAACGAGCTCTTCGGTGGCCGGACGACAGTGCCGTGGGGTCTGGAGATCCACCGGATGGACCCGGACAACCCCGGGCACGCCCTCCGCGACGACGCCGGGCAGCCGATCCTCGAACCGGGTCTCTACCAGCCGACCTTCCTCTACGAGGCGCTGTGGAACCTCGGCGTCGTAGCCCTGGTCCTGATCCTCGACCGCCGGCTGAAGCTTGGCCGGGGCCGGGCGTTCGCGCTCTACGTGATGGGTTACACGGTCGGCCGGTTCTGGATCGAGCTGATGCGCACCGACGAGGCCAACCAGATCCTCGGCGTCCGGCTCAACGTCTGGACGGCCGCAGTGGTCTTCCTCGGCGCCCTGATCTACTTCGTACGGGTGCGTGGCCCTCGGGACTACCTGATCCCGCTCGGCCCGGCAGCGACGACGACCCCGCCCCCCACGTCCGACCTGTCCCAGGTCGACCTGTCCGAGCGGGAGACCCCCACGCGGGCCGCCGCGCCGGAGGGCTACCGGGTGGTGAGCGAGGAGCAGTACGCGGTCTGGCAGGACACCGGTGTCGTACCGCCGGCGACCGACGACGACTCCCGGCCCGATGATGACCAGCCGTCCGACGACACGGCATCCGCCGACGACACGGCATCCGCCGACCTCACGTCGAGCGATGACGAGCCGGTGGAGGATCCGTCCGCCGCCCGCACCGACCGGGCTGACGCTACCGGCGCGCGTCCCGCCGACCGGGACAGCTGAGCGGCACCGATGCGAAGCGCGGTGGTGGTCGGCGCAGGGGTGGGTGGCCTCGCGGTGGCCGGCGCGCTGGCCCGTTCCGGCTGGCAGGTCACAGTGTTGGAACGCGCCGAACGGATCCGCCCCGAGCCGACCGCGGTGGTGCTCTGGCCCAACGGCGTCCGCGCGCTCCAGGCCCTCGGCCTCGGCGCCGGCCTGGCCGCCATCGCCACCCCGTTGCCCGACGGCGGGGTCCGTCGCCCGGACGGGCACTGGCTCGTGCAGCCCCGACCCATCCCGGACGACCGGATGCCGGTGGTGGTGCACCGGGAGGATCTGCACGACGCGCTGATCGCCGGCCTCGGCGAACGGGTCGAGTTGCGGACCGGGGTGACAGTGCGCCACGTCCGCGTCGAGCCGGGCGAGCGGCCGGGAGTCAGCGACGGGCGGCACACCATCGAGGCCGATCTGGTGGTGGCCGCCGACGGCACTGACAGCGGCATCCGCCGCCAACTCGCGCCCGAGTCCCGGGTGGTCAGCTCCGGATGCGCCGCCTGGCGGGCTGTCATCCCGTGGTACCAGGCACCTCGGCTCCCCGACGATCAGCCGCTGGCCGGTGAGATTCTCGGCGCGGGTTACCGGTTCGTGGCCGCGTCGCTGGGTGAGCGCGGCTCCTCGGGCGGGTCCACCAGGGGCGGCATCTACTGGGTGGCCACCGCCGCCGGCGCGCCCCGCCCGGAACCACCGGAGACCCAGCTCGCCCTGCTGCGCCGCTGGTACGCGGGCTGGCCCGCGCCGGTCGGCGCGCTGCTCGACGCCACCGACCCGGCCGACCTGGTCCAACAGGAGGTTCGTGAGCTGCGCCCGCTGCCCCGGGCGTACGGCTTTCCGGTCGGGCCCGGTGGGGTGGTGCTGCTCGGCGACGCGGCGCACGCCATGCCGCCGCACCTCGGGCAGGGCGCCTGCCTCGCGTTCGAGGACGCCGCGACGCTCGCGTCGCTGCTGCGGGAGGCCCGGCTGCCCGACGCCGTGCAGACGTACGACCGGGTGCGCCGCCCCCGGGCCGCGACGGTGGTCCGCCAGACCCGGCGGATGTCGGCGGTGCTCCAGACCCGGGGCCGGTTGGCGCTGCGCGCCCGGGACGCCGCGCTGGGCACGATCAACTCCCGGCTGCTCTCCAGCGCCGCCGCCTCCGCCGCCCAGTGGCGCCCACCGACCTGACCTCGGCCGCGAGGCAGGTCAGCGCAGTGGGGCAGGTCAGGGGATGAGGGCGGCGGGTTCGGCGATGCAGGCGGTGCCGATTCGGCGGAAGCCGACCCGCAGGTAGACCCGCGCGATCTCCTCGCTGCCCGCGGAGAGGAAGACCAGCTCGGTGCCGGCGGCCAGTAGTTCCCGGGCCAGGGTGGCGGTGAGCGCGGCGCCCAGCCCGCGTCGCCGGGCGGACGGCAGGGTGGCCACACCGGCGATCTCCGCGACGTCGTCCACCCGCATCGCCATGCCGCTGGCCAGCGCGCCCTCGGTCGGCGTGCCGGCCAGCGCGGAGATCCGTCGCCCGTCGGCGATCCGGGCACGCTCCTCGTCGAGCGCGGCCAGTTCGAGTTCGGTGACGGCGGCGTCGCGTTCGGCCGGGCCCGCCTCGCCGGGCGCGGTGCCGGCCGCGGCGAATGCCACCGCTGCCACCGCACGTCGTGCGGCGACATCGGCGGCGAAGCCGGGGGAGTCAGCTGCCAGCACCCGCACCGCCGCGTCGGTGAGCGTCGCCGGGTCGGGCAGCGCGCTCGGGTCGAGCACCATCAGCGGCGCCTCCAGCACGCTGAGCCCCGCCGAGCGGGCCACCGCCAGCAGCTCCGGGGTCGTCTCGTGCACCCACTCGAACGCTTCTGGCAGGCCCAGCTTCCGCTGGCGTTCGCGGACCGAGACCACGTCGGCCAGCGACGGCGGCTCAGTGGCGTCGATCCGGGGACGGGCGTAGAACGGCCAACCGGCGCCTTCGCGGACGAACAACACCAGCGCGCCATGCTCCTCCGCACCGGCGACGTCGCGGGGCACCGCGTCGTAGAAGCGTTCCAACCGGTCGAAGACGTGCTTGTGTAGCGGATCCACCGCGCGAGACTACACGTCCCAGCCAGTGGACGGTGTGATCAATCTCGGGTGGCCGTGCGACCCCGGCCCTAACGTAGACTCAATAGACCCACGGGCCGACGTCGTCCCCACCATGATCCAACCTGAGTGACGACAGGAGGCCCGGTGGCTCAGCCGTACGCGGACACAGAACAGCCGCACCCGCACAGCCCACAGGCGTCCCCGACGCCCCACCCGCATCCGTCCGCCCAGGGCCTCTACGACCCAGCGCAGGAGCACGATGCCTGCGGCGTGGCCTTCGTGGCGGACCTGCACGGCCGGCGTTCACACTCGGTCGTCGCCAATGGGCTCGGCGCGCTCTGTCGGCTGGACCACCGGGGCGCCCGTGGCGCGGAGCCGAACACCGGCGACGGCGCCGGCATCATGATCCAGGTGCCCGACGCGTTCCTGCGCGCGGTGGCCGACGTCGCGCTTCCTCCGGCCGGTGAGTACGCCACGGGGCTGGTCTTCCTTCCCGACGACGATGCCGCCGAGGCGCGTGCCCGCCGGGTGGTCGAGAAGTACGCACTGGTCGAGGGTGCCGACGTGCTCGGCTGGCGGGACGTGCCGACCGACCCGAGTGACCTGGGCGAGACCGCCCTGGCGGCGATGCCCCGGGTCCGGCAGCTCTTCCTGGCCGCGCACCGCCTCACCGACGCGCCCGACGGGCCGGCCGGCTCCCCGCTGCGCGGCCTCGACCTGGACCGGGTGGCGTTCTGCCTGCGCAAGCAGGCCGAACGGGAGACCGCCGAGCGTGGTGTTCCGGCGTACTTTCCGTCGCTGTCCAGCCGCACCATGGTCTACAAGGGCATGCTTACGCCCGACCAGTTGCCGGCGTTCTACCCGGACCTGCGCGACGAGCGGGTGGACAGCGCGATCGCGCTGGTGCACTCCCGCTTCTCCACGAACACCTTCCCGTCCTGGCCGTTGGCGCACCCGTACCGGTTCATCGCCCACAACGGCGAGATCAACACGATCCGGGGCAACCGCAACTGGATGCAGGCCCGCGAGGCGCTTCTGCGCTCGCCGAACGTGCCGGGGAACATCCGGCGGGTCTTCCCGGTCTGCACCCCCGCAGCCTCCGACTCGGCGAACTTCGACGAGGTGCTGGAGCTGCTGCACCTGGCCGGGCGGAGCCTGCCGCACGCGGTGCTGATGATGATCCCCGAGGCCTGGGAGAACGACCCGGGGATGGACCCGGCCAAGCGCGCCTTCTACCGCTTCCACGCCAGCCTGATGGAGCCGTGGGACGGTCCGGCGTCGGTGGCCTTCACCGACGGCGAGATCGTCGGGGCGGTGCTGGACCGCAACGGGCTGCGCCCGGGGCGCTGGTGGCAGACCGACGACGGGCTCGTGGTGCTCGGCTCCGAGGCGGGCGTCCTCGACCTCGACCCGGCCCACGTGGTTGCCAAGGGGCGGCTCCAGCCGGGCCGGATGTTCCTGGTCGACACAGTGGCCGGGCGGATCGTGCACGACGAGGAGATCAAGTCCGAGTTGGCCGCGGCCCAGCCGTACGGCGAGTGGCTGCACGCCGGGCTGATCGAGCTGAACGACCTGCCGGCCCGCGAGCACACCGTCTACACGCACGACTCGGTGCGCCGTCGGCAGCAGACCTTCGGCTACACGGTGGAAGAGCTGAAGATCCTGCTCGGGCCGATGGCCCGCACCGGCGCCGAGCCGCTCGGTTCGATGGGTACGGACACCCCGATCGCGCCGCTGTCCACAAGGCCGCGGCTGCTCTACGACTACTTCCACCAGCTCTTCGCCCAGGTCACCAACCCGCCGCTGGACGCCATCCGCGAAGAGTTGGTGACCAGCCTGGCGTCGACGATCGGGCCGGAGGGCAACCTGCTCGATCCGGGTGCCGCGAGCTGCCGGCAGATCGTGCTCCCGCACCCGATCATCGACAACGACGAGCTGGCGAAGATCCTCTCCATCGACGAGGACGGCGACCTGCCCGGCTTCAAGGCGGTCCGGGTCTCCGGGCTGTACCGGATCCGGGAGGGCGCCGCCGGGATCAAGGCGCGGCTGACCGAGATCTGCCGGCACGTCTCCGAGGCGATCGAGGACGGCGTGCGCATCCTGGTGCTCTCCGACCGGGACTCCAACGCCGACCTGGCCCCGATCCCGTCGCTGCTGCTCACCGCGGCCGTGCACCAGCACCTGGTCCGCGAGCAGACCCGTACGCGGGCGGCGTTGATCGTCGAGTCCGGGGACTGCCGGGAGGTGCACCACGCGGCGGTGCTGATCGGCTACGGCGCGGCGGCGGTCAACCCGTACCTGGCGTTCGAGTCGGTCGAGGACATGATCGCCACTGGCACGTTGGCCGGGGTGGAGCCCGCGGCGGCGGTGCGCAACTACGCGAAGGCGCTCGGCAAGGGCGTCCTGAAGATCATGTCCAAGATGGGCATCTCGACGGTCTCCTCGTACTGCGGTGCGCAGGTCTTCGAGGCGGTCGGCCTGGACAGCCGGCTGGTCGAGCGCTACTTCCGGGGCACCCCCAGCCGCATCGGCGGGGTGGGTCTCGCCGGCGTGCACACCGAGGTGGCCGCCCGGCACGCGCTGGCCTGGCCGCCGGCCGGCACCGCCACCTCCGACCGGTTGGAGGTCGGTGGCGAGTACCAGTGGCGTCGCGAGGGTGAGCTGCACCTGTTCAACCCGGAGACGGTCTTCCTGCTCCAGCACGCCACCCGCAGCCGTCAGTACGACGTCTTCCGGCAGTACACCGCCAAGGTCGACGCGCTCGCCGCGCAGGCCGGCTCGCTGCGCGGGCTGTTCACACTGCGTACCGGGGTCCGTCCGGCGGTGCCGATCGAGGAGGTCGAGCCGGCAACCGAGATCGTCAAGCGCTTCGCCACCGGCGCCATGTCGTACGGGTCGATCTCGGCGGAGGCGCACGAGACGCTCGCCATCGCCATGAACCGGCTCGGCGGCAAGTCCAACACCGGTGAGGGCGGCGAGGACGTCGAGCGGCTGCACGACCCGGCCCGCCGGTCGGCGGTCAAGCAGATCGCCAGTGGCCGCTTCGGTGTGACAAGCGAATACCTGGTCAACGCCGACGACCTTCAGATCAAGATGGCACAGGGCGCCAAGCCGGGCGAGGGCGGTCAGCTGCCCGGTAACAAGGTCTGGCCGTGGATCGCCCGGACCCGGCACGCCACCCCCGGCGTGGGTCTGATCTCCCCGCCGCCGCACCACGACATCTACTCCATCGAGGACCTCGCCCAGTTGGTGCACGACCTGAAGTGCGTCAATCCGGCGGCCCGGGTGCACGTCAAGCTGGTCAGCGAGGTCGGCGTCGGCACCGTCGCCGCCGGGGTGGCCAAGCTCAAGGCGGACGTCATCCTGATCTCCGGCCACGACGGCGGCACGGGCGCCTCCCCGATGAACTCGCTCAAGCACGCCGGCACCCCGTGGGAGCTGGGGTTGGCCGAGGCGCAGCAGACGCTGTTGCTCAACAAGCTGCGCGACCGGGTCACTGTGCAGGTCGACGGCCAGCTCAAGACCGGCCGGGACGTGCTGGTCGCGGCGCTGCTCGGCGCGGAGGAGTTCGGCTTCGCGACGGCGCCGCTGATCGTCGAGGGTTGCGTGATGATGCGGGTCTGCCATCTGGACACGTGCCCGGTCGGCATCGCCACCCAGAATCCCGTGCTGCGGGAGCGCTTCACCGGCAAGCCGGAGTTCGTGGAGAACTTCTTCCTCTTTCTCGCCGAGGAGGTCCGGGGGTACCTGGCCGAGCTGGGTTTCCGGTCGATCGAGGAGGCGATCGGGCAGTCGGAGCTGCTCGACGTGGCCCCCGCGGTGACGCACTGGAAGGCGCACGGGTTGGACCTGGCGCCCGTCCTGCACCTGCCGGAGCTGCCCGCCGGCGCGGCCCGACGCGGGGTCCGCGCGCAGGATCACGGCCTGGAGCAGGCGCTCGACAACGAGCTGATCGCGTTGGCCGGTCCGGCTCTGGCGGACGGAGCGCCGGTGCGGGTCGAGGTGGCGGTGCGCAACGAGCACCGCAGCGTCGGCGCGATGCTCGGCGGTGAGGTGACCCGTCGCTTCGGTGGCGCCGGTCTTCCGGAGGACACCATCGAGTTCGTGCTGCACGGCACGGCTGGGCAGTCGTTCGGCGCGTTCCTGCCGCGCGGGGTGACACTGCGCCTGCACGGCGACGCCAACGACTACGTGGGTAAGGGCCTCTCCGGGGGTCGGCTGATCGTCCGTCCGGACGCCGCCGCGCCGTTCCTCGACCCGGACGCCGAGCCGGGGCAGCGGGCCGAGGATCAGATCATCGCCGGCAACACCATCCTGTACGGGGCCACTGCGGGCGAGGTCTTCCTGCGCGGCCGGGTGGGGGAGCGGTTCGGGGTGCGCAACTCCGGCGCGGTCGCCGTGGTCGAGGGCGTCGGTGACCATGGTTGCGAGTACATGACCGGCGGCACTGTGGTGGTGCTGGGCGCGACCGGCCGGAACTTCGCCGCGGGCATGTCCGGCGGCACGGCGTTCGTGCACCACCTGGACCGGGCCCGGGTCAACGCGGAGCTGGTCGACCTGCTGCCGCTGGGCGAGCAGGAGCAGTCGCTCCTGCACGAGCTGGTCCAACGGCACGTCGCCGAGACCGGGTCGGCTGTCGCCGAGGAGCTGCTCAAGCGGTGGCCGGAGGCGGTGGCCGAGTTCACCGCTGTGGTACCCCGCGACTACCGCCGGGTGCTGGAGATCATGCGGGCCGCCGAAGCAGCCGGCCGCGACGTCGACGACGCGGTCATGACAGAACTGACCGCGCCCGCTGTGCCGGCGATGCCGGTGCCGCCCGCCCCGCGGGTGGCTGCCCAGGAGGTGGCACGTGCCTGACCCGAACGGTTTCCTGCGCTACGACCGGCGGCTGCCGGCCCGCCGCCCGGTGCCGGTGCGGATCAGCGACTGGCGGGAGGTGTACCCGCCGGCCGGCGAGGAGTTGGTCCGTGAGCAGGCCACCCGATGCATGGACTGCGGCATCCCGTTCTGCCACGACGGCTGCCCGCTGGGCAATCGCATCCCGGACTGGAACGACCTGGTGCGTACCGGCAACTGGGACGCCGCTGTGGAGTCGCTGCACGCCACCAACAACTTCCCGGAGTTCACCGGCCGGCTCTGCCCCGCGCCCTGCGAGGCGGCCTGCGTGCTCGGCATCTCCGGCGGTCAACCGGTGACCATCAAGCAGGTGGAGGTGGAGATCGCCGACGCCGCCGCGGCGCGCGGGTTCACCCCTCACCCGGTGCCGGCGCCGTCGGGCCGGTCGGTCGCCGTCGTCGGCTCCGGGCCCGCCGGCCTCGCCGCCGCCCAGCAGCTGGCCCGCGCCGGTCACGCGGTGACCGTGTACGAACGCGACGACGCGATCGGTGGCCTGCTCCGGTACGGCATCCCCGACTTCAAGTTGGAGAAGCGGCACATCGATGCCCGGCTGGCCCAGCTCACCGCCGAGGGGGTGCGCTTCCGTACCGGCGTGAACGTCGGGGTGGACGTCACCGCCGAGCAGTTGCGCGCCGAGCACGACGCGGTGCTGCTGGCCTGTGGGGCGTTGCAGGGCCGGGACACCCCGGAGACCCCGGGGCGGGCGCTTCGGGGCGTACACCAGGCGATGGCGCATCTGGTCGCGGCGAATCGCGCGGTCGCCACGGCGGCCACCGACCAGGCCGGCGTGGTGGCCACCGCCGAGCGTCGGCTGGCGCCGGCGGTGTTGCCGGACGGCACGCCGATCGACGCGGCCGGCAAGCACGTGGTGATCATCGGCGGAGGTGACACGGCGGCCGACTGTCTCGGCGTGGCGCACCGTCAGGGGGCCGCGGGCGTGCACCAGCTCGACCTGTACCCGCAGCCGCCGCAGGAGCGCGACGAGGCACGGGATCCGTGGCCGACCTGGCCGTGGGTGCTGCGCAGTTACCCGGCGCACGAGGAGGGCGGCGAGCGGGTCTTCGCCGTGGCGGTGCAGGAGTTCGTTGACGACGGTGCCGGCCAGGTGCGGGCGGTGCGGATCGCCGAGGTGACGGTGGAGAAGCGCGACGGTCGGCGGGTTGTCACTGTGGTGCCGGGCTCCGAGCGGGAGTTGCCGGCCGATCTGGTGCTGTTGGCGATCGGCTTCGAGGGCACCGAGCAGCAGCCGCTGCTGGCCCAGTTCGGTGTGGCCCGCAACCCTCGGGGCGCGATCGACGCTCGCGACGACTGGCAGACCGACGCCGACGGGGTGTTCGTGGCTGGTGACATGCACCGGGGCGCTTCGTTGATCGTCTGGGCCATCGCCGAGGGGCGGGCGGTCGCCGCCGCCATCCACGGCTATCTGGGCGGTGTCGGTGCGTTGCCGGCCCCGGTGGGCCCGGCCGCGCAGGCCCTCGCCGCTCGCTGAGGTGCGGTTGTCTGGTCGGTGCGGCAGGTCCGCCGCCGCACCGGCCGGGCATTCCCGCTGGTGAAGCCGCTCACAAATGTGGGCAAAGAGGTTTAAGCCGGCAAGACTTGCCGGCTGCCGAACCGCGCCGCGATCGGTCTGAGTGAGCATGCTGCCGATTGCTGGAGGTTCGTCGTGGCCAGAGGTGCCACCTTCGCCGCGTTGCGCCACCGCAACTACCGGATCTGGGCGCTCGCCGGCTTCGTCTCCGTCATCGGCACGTGGATGCAGGTCCTCGGGGTCAACTGGTACGTCCTGAAGGAAACCGGCTCGGCGACGTCGATGGGCTTCGCCGTGCTGCTCCAGGCTGCGCCCACGCTGCTGCTCAGCGTCTGGGGTGGCGTGCTGGCCGACCGGCTGCCCGCCCGCCCATTGCTGATCGCCGCCCAGGGCGCCCACGCGGCGCTCGCCGCCGGACTGGCGGCGGTCGCCCTGACCGGGGTCGGCGGCCTGCCGCTGATCTTCGCGATCTCGCTGGCCACCGGTGCCGTCTCGGCGATCGAAGGCCCGGTGATGGGCCGCTGGGCCGCCAGCCTCGTCGACCGGGAGACGCTGGGCAACGCGCTGGCGCTCGGTTCGCTCACCAACTCCGCCGGCCGCATCCTCGGCATGAGCCTCGGCGCCGTGGTGGTGGCCGCCGTCGGACCCGCCCTTCTGTTCGGCATCAACGCGGCCAGCTTCGCCGCCGTGGTGGTGGCGCTGTTCGCCGTACGTTCGGGAGCGGTGCCCGGCCTCCCGGCGCCGGACGCCGGCCGGACCCGGGGCGGTGTCCGCGCCGGGTTCGCCTACCTGCGCGGGCAGCCGGTGCTGCTCCTCGCGCTCGCCCTGTCGTTCGTGCTCGGCAGCCTGGGCCGCAACTACCAGGTGACCATGGCCGCGATGAGCGACGGGCCGCTGGACGCCGGGGCCTCCGGGTATGGCCTGCTGTCGACGGTGTTCGCTGTCGGCACTGTGGTGGGTGCGCTCGTCGCGGCCCGGCGGCGTTCCCTGGGCTACCGGACGCTTGTCGTCGCGGGCCTGCTCGCCAGCGGGTTGCAGATCGTCGCCGGTCTCGCACCGGGCACCTGGAGTTTCGCCGCGGTGATCCTGCCGATCGCCGCCGCCGCTGTGGTCATCGACACCACAGTTGGCACCCGCGCCCAGCTCGACACCGACGGCGCGATGCGGGGTCGGGTGCTCGCCGCCCTGGCTGTCACCGGCTCGGTCTCCGCCGCGGTTGGCGCCCCGCTGCTCGGTTGGCTCGCCGAACACGCCGGGCCCCGGCAGACGCTCGTCCTCGCCGGCGCCGCGGCGGCGATCGCCACGACGGCGGCGGGCGTCGCCCTGGACGGGCAGCGCGGCCGCGCGGCGACCCTCGCGCTCGTCGTTCCGCGACCTCGTCATCCGGTACGACGAGCGGCGTTCCGGGCCGCCCGCATGGTCCGGCCCACCGGTGCGGTCTGCGTCATCGCGCCCGCCGAAGCCGGTGCGGTGCGGTCGGGCGGGGTGCGGCTCCGGGAGTTGGTCACCGCCGGACCGGTGGCGAACCGCTGAGACAGCTGTCACCCTCGGCGGCCCGCTTGCGGGACAGGGCGACACGAAGATCATCGTTACCCTGCGGTCATGGACATTGAGGAGCGGCTACGGCGGACTCGCCGATGGCTGTGGGTCGTGCTGATCGGGCTCTTCCTGAGCGGTGTCACAGCGTTTCCGCTGGAGATCGAGGTGCGCTGGCTGCTGCGCGCACTGGACCCGCTCGCCGGCCAACTGCCCGCGCTTGTCGCCTGGATCGAGCGGGTGCACACCGGGCTCGTGACGGCCGGCGAGGACTACCCGTTCCTGCTCTACGGCACCGACTGGTTGGCCTTCGCCCACCTCGTGCTGGCGGTGGCCTTCTGGGGGCCGCTGCGAGACCCGGTGCGCAACGTCTGGGTGGTGCAGGTCGGCATGATCGCCTGCGCGGGCATCATTCCGCTGGCGTTGATCTGCGGCCCGATCCGGGACATCCCCTGGTTCTGGACTGTCGTCGACCTGTCCTTCGCGGTCGGGGCGTTCCCGCCGCTCTGGTTCGCGTACCGGCACATCCGCGCCGTCGAAGAGGCAGGAGCTTCAACCCCGTAGACCCTGCCGCCGGCCAGGCTGCTCCGACCCCGCCGGTCGATCATGGAGTTGTGGTGGGCAGAAGGTACGCCCTTGCCTCATCGGTGAGGCACCACAACTCCATGATCGACGCGGGCGGGTGGGGCTAGTGCGACATCAGGTGGTGCGACTCGCGGATCTTGTCCCAGGACCTGGGCTCGGTCGGCGGAGCGGCCTTGCGGGCCGTGGTGGCCACGTCGGGGCGGCCGGCGGTGAACAGCCAGGTGGTGAACAGGTCGTCCAGGTCCAGTCCGGAGATCCGCTCGGCCAGTGCCTGGAACTGCTCGATGGTGCCGTTGCCGTACCGGCGCTCGGCCGTCCACGTCGGCAGGATCTCGAAGAACGCGTCATCGCCGACCGCCAGCCGCAGCTGGTGCAGGGTCATCGCGCCCCGGTCGTAGACGGCGTTGTCGAAGATCCGAGCGGCGCCCGGGTCGCCGGGCAGCACCTGCCAGAACCCGTCGTCGGCCGGGTAACTGGCGTAGGCGAAGTCGAAGACCTCCTGGGCGGTGCCCTCGCCCTGCTCCTCCGACCAGAGCCACTCGGCGTACGAGGCGAAGCCCTCGTTGAGCCAGACGTTGCGCCAGTCGGCCACCGATACCGAGTCGCCGAACCACTGGTGGGCCAGCTCGTGCGTCACCACGTAGGTGTTGGCGCCGCGTCGCCAGAAGCCCGGCCCGTACACCGGGCGGGTCTGCGTCTCCAGCGCGAAGCTGATCCCGTCGACCGGCCCGGCCACGCCGCCCTGCGCCTCGAACGGGTACGGGCCGAAGAGCCCGCTCTCCCAGTCGAGGATCTCGGCGGTCCGTTCGATGCTGGCCCGCGCGGCCGGCCCGAGCGCCCCCAGTGAGGTGCTGTACGCGTTGATCACCGGCTGGCCACTCGGGGCGGTGTCGGTGACGATGTCGTACTGGCCGATGGCCATGAAGGCCAGGTAGGTGGTGGTGGGGGAGGTGGTCCGCCAGATCCACCGGGTGCGGTTGCCGGCCTCGGCCAGCGGCGGCCTCGGCTGCACGCCGTTGCTGATCACCTCGACGCCGGTGGGCACCGACACCGAGATGTCGTAGGTGGCCTTGTCCAGCGGGTGGTCGTTGCTCGGGAACCACCACCACGCCGACTCGGACTCGCCGACGGCGAGGGCGCCATCGTCGGTA
This sequence comes from Micromonospora sp. NPDC048947, assembly GCF_040649495.1. Classification (NCBI taxonomy): domain Bacteria; kingdom Bacillati; phylum Actinomycetota; class Actinomycetes; order Micromonosporales; family Micromonosporaceae; genus Micromonospora; species Micromonospora sp. NPDC048947. Next base: position 59,554 of record NZ_JBEZFO010000008.1, on the reverse strand, counting down.
CGCGTCCAGGCGGTGTAGCCGTTGAGCAGGGCCTCCGACGGGACACCGGAGTAACGCACGACGATGGTGAGCTGCTGGCCCCGGGTCACGGTGCGGGCCGGGGTGACCACCAACTCGTGCGCCCCAGCGGTGCTGGTGCTCGCCGCCCAACCGTTCACCCGGACCGACTCGACGTCGAGCAGGAAGTCCAGATTGAACGTCGAGAGGTCCTCAGTGGCGGTGGCGAGGATGGTGGTGGTGCCGGTGAGCAGGTCGGTGGCCGGTTCGTAGCGCAGCCGGACGTCGTAGTGCTCGACGTCGTAGCCGCCATTGCCGTAGTCGGGGAAGTAGCTGTCGCCCAGTCCGGGCGCGCCGGGTTGCGGCGCTGCGGAGACGACCGGACGGCCCCAGCCCGTCGGGGCGGCCTGGCCGGGGGTGCCGGCGAGCATGGTGCCGGCGGTGGTGAGGGTCAGGGCGGTGGTGGCCGCCGTGAGGACTCGTCGCACGGGGTGGACTCCCTCCATCGGGTGTTCGCCAGGCCAACTTAATCGACAACTGTGAACGTCGCCGGTCGCCACACCCATCGTCGGTCGTCGCCCCCTGGCGTGCGTTGCACCGCAAGGTCACACTGTGTTGATCGGAGGTGACACGTGCGGCGCTCGGAGTTGCCCAGGCGAGAGGTGATCGGCCAACGGCAGGCGACAGCGGGTCGGGAACGGCTGCCCGCCGGCGGCCTGGAGTTGTTCGCGCTGCTCGCCCGGCTGTTGCGGCGACCCCGTCGCGGCGACCGCCGGCTCCCGCTGGTGTGGCTGGTCCGCTCCGACACCGCGGATCTGATGGTGCCGCTGCGCCGGTTCCTCGGCCAGGGCCCCCGGCGGCGGGTCCCGCACGCCGTGCTGGACGCCGACGCGCCGCCCGGCGCGGGGGACGTGCCGGCGCTGCTGCGCGAGCTGCACCGGCAGCTCTCCCTGGAGGCCTTCGGCGCCGCCCGGCTGCGCTTCCGGCACTATCCGCTCGCCGACTGGCTGATGCAGCAGAGCCTCAACCTGGGCATCGACGCCGACGACAGCCGCGCGGCCCTGGTCCGCCGGCTGCGCGACCGCAGGGGCCCGCGCACGCCGGAGGCGTTGCCGTCCGGCGGCGACGCGGTCAGCATCGTCTCCCAGGTGCTGCTCTGGCTGGTCCGTCGCGCCGTGCCGGGGGTGGTCTTCCGGGCTGCTGTCTCCGGTCGGGTGCCGGTGCTCGGGCGGCACTACAACTGGTTCATGCGCCAGCAGTACCTGGCGCCCCGGCAGTCGGTCACCTTCCTCGGCTTCGCCGAACGCCTCACCGCGGGCTGGCGCGACGGCGAGCAACCCGACCAGGTCAACAAGCTTCTGCTGCACGCGTTTCTGGAGGACCTGCGGCAGGCGTACCGGCGTCGGCCCTGGCGCCCGTCGGACTGGCGGCGCACCGCGTACCCGGCGCTGTTGATCGATCACGTCGCCCCCGGCAACGTCGGCGGGGAGCTGGTCCGCCTGCTCGGCGACGTCCGCACCGAGACCGGCCGCAACGACCCGCTGCTGATCGTCGCGTCCGGTGGGCAACCCCCACCGGACCTGCCGGAACCGCACCCGTTGACCGAGGCCGACGAGGCGTACGACGAGTGGGCCGGGGCGCTGCCGGAGATGCGACGGCTGCGCCGCCCGGCCACCTGGCTGGTGGCGCTGCGCCCCGACGAGACCGACGCCGGCCCACCGTCACGTGGCGGGCTGCGGCCCTTCTCCGCGCCCGACCCGCCGTGGTGGTCGCGGCGCTTCCTGCCGACGGCGCTGTGCCTGGTGCTGGTGGCGGTGCTCGGCCTCTGGGTGGCCAGCCGGTGGGGGCCGGGCTGTCACCCCTCGCTCACCGGAAAGGTCTCGGTCGAGGTGGTCGGTAGCGGCGAGTGTGTCGGCTACAGCGACAGCGCGGCCCAGGTGTTCAACAACGACCCCGGCCAGGACCGGCTGCGCACAGTTCAAGAGCGCATCTTCGCGCAGAACCGCGCCGCCGAGGAGGTCTGGCAGCGCAGCGACCGACGACGGCCCTTCCTCACCCTGGTCTACCTCGGCACCCTCACCGGCAACCGGACCCGCGCGGACGAGGAGTCGTACGTCTCCGAGCGCGAGGAGCTCGAAGGGATGGCCACCGCCCAGTACGCGTTGCTGAAGGAGTCGGCCGGCGCCGACGGCGCCGCGCTGCTGCGGATCGTGGTGGCAAACGGTGGCCGCCAGATGATCTACGCCGATCGCGCCGTGGCGATGCTGGCCGAGCTGGCCCGGGACGACCCCACTGTGCTCGGGGTGGTCGGGCTGGTGGAGAGCCGCACCAGCACCGCCCGCGCGCTGCGCGAGCTGAACCAGGTCGGGCTGCCGGTGCTGGCGCCCACCCTCTCCGCCGACAGGATGGACGCCAACTCCCGCCTCTACCTCCAGATCTCCGCACCGAACAAGGACCAGGTGAAGCTTGTCGACGCGTACGCCAAGCAGGTGCTGAAGGTCAACGACGCGCACGTCTTCTACACCACCCTGGAGGGCAGTTCGCTCACCGAGGACCTCTACGTGGGCACCCTCGTCGACGGGCTCCGACAACAGTTCGGCACCCGGATCACCCGCCTGGACGAGTGGCGCACCGGGCAGCGGCTGACCGACGAGTGCGGCTACACCGGGATGCTCTTCTACGCGGGTCGATGGACGGAGTTCGACGGTTTCCTGCGGGCGTTGCGCGAGTGCGGCGGCAACCCGCCCCGACACCTCGTCGCCGACGACTCGGCCAACAGGTACATGGCCAACCCGGGTCTGCGCGCCGCCGCGCCCGGGAACCTGCCCGTCACGTACGTCTCCAAGGCGGCCCTGGCCACCTGCGCGGCGCTGCGGGCCGCCCAGGACCGGCGCGACGACGACGCGCGGGCCAGCTTCCTGTCCTGGATCCAGGCCGACGACCTGCTCGACCCGCCGCGCTGCCGGCCGGGCTCCGAGGAACAGGTCGGCGAGCGCGTCAGCCTGGCCTACGACGCGTCGATGATGCTGGTCCGGGCGGTGGAGAGCCTCGCCGCCCGACTGCACCACGCCGACCCCCGGCAACGCTGGGAGCCGGAGTCGGTGAACCCGGTGGGCGTGCACGCGGAGGTGCTCCGGCAGAACGCCGGTCAGGGCTACCCGGGGGTGGCCGGGCTGATCCGGTTCACTCCCGACTCGGGGGAGCCGGTCGACAAGCGACTGGCGTTGATGCGGGTGGAGCAGGTGCCCGACGTGGCGACGGCACCGGTGGAGGTGTTCCGCTGCGGGGCGGGCGACGCGTCCGGCCCGGCGGCGTGCGGCCCGGCCTGACCGGTCCGGCGTGACACGTCCTCGCAGGACTGTCCGCGTGCCGCCGGTGTCCGTTAGGGTTCCTGGGACCAGGCGGCCGTGGCGTTGGGGGCAGAGGGTGGGCAGGCTCGCGTCGGCGTACGGGCAGGCGGTCAACTCCCACCGGGCGGCCCGGGCACATCTGGACACTGCGCGCAGCGTCCTGGGGGCGGCGCCGACCGCCGTCGCGCCGGTCGGCGCTGACGACCTGGTGACCCGCCTCGCCCGCCTCGGCGGTGCACTGGCAACCCCCGCCCCGGGCGTCACCTCGCTGACCGACGAGCCGGCCGCGGTGCGGATCGGCGAGGCGTCCACAGCGGACGGCACCTTTCCGGTGCTGGTCCCGCTCGGCGGCGGCCACCACCTCGCAGTGGACACCGACGCCCGCGACCCGCAGGTCGCCGGGTTGCTGCGGGCGCTGGTGCTGCGGCTCGTCGCCACCGCACCGGCCGGTCAGGTCCGCGTCGCCGGCATCGACACCGCCGCGCTCGGCGCCACCTTCGGCCCACTGCGACCCCTGCTCGACGCCGGGGTGCTCGACCCGCCGGCCACCGGCGAGGCCGAGGTTGCCGCGCTGCTGGACGCCGCCGAGCAGCACGCCCGCGCCGCGCAGCACTGTCAGCCCGCCGCCCGTCGCCTGCTGGTGGTGGTCGCCACCGCCGCGCCGCCGCCGCGCGAGCTGGCCCGGCTCGCCGCGCTCACCCACGCCGGCCCGGCCGCCGCCGTGTGCGTGCTGCTCGCCGGCCATCCGTCCCGGCTGCCCGGCGAGACCGCGCCGCCGCTGGGCGGCACCACAGCAGTTCGGCTCAACCAGGGGTACGCGCACGTCGGCGACCCGCCCGGCACCCCGTTCAGCGCGGACGGCAGCGGGCTCGCCGTACCCGTTCTGCTCGACGGCGACCCGCCGCCCGCCTCGGTACGCGCGCTCGCCGAGCACCTCGGCACCGCCACCCGTCGCGCCGACGCGTTGCCCTTCACCGACCTGCTGCCCGAAGGGCGTTGGGCCGAGTCCGCCGGCAACGGCCTGCGCACGGTGATCGGCCGGGCCGGCGGCACCGCGCTGACGCTCGCCTTCGACGACGCCACCCCACACTGGCTGGTCGGTGGGCGCACCGGCGCCGGCAAGACGGTCTTCCTGCTCGACGTCCTCTACGGGTTGGCCGCCCGGTACTCGCCGGCCGAGTTGCAGCTCTACCTTCTCGACTTCAAGGAGGGCGTGAGCTTCACCGAGTTCGTGCCCACCGGTCGGGACCCGTCCTGGCTGCCGCACGCCCGTGCCGTCGGCATCGAATCCGACCGCGAGTACGGTCTCGCCGTGCTGCGTGAGCTGCGCCGGGAGGCGCAGCGCCGGGCCACAGCACTCAAACGGCACGGCGTCACCAAACTCGCCGACCTGCCCCCTGGCAATTCGCTGCCGCGCATCGTGACGGTCATCGACGAGTTCCACGTGCTGCTCGCCGGCAACGACCCGCTGGCCCGCGAGTCGGTCGACCTGCTGGAGGAGTTGGCCCGCAAGGGCCGCTCGTACGGCATCCACCTGGTGCTCGCCAGCCAGAGCATGACCGGCATCGAAGCCCTCTACGGGCGGGCCGAGGCGATCTTCGGGCAGTTCGCGTTGCGGGTGGCGCTGCCCGGCGGTGGTGGAGTGCTCGACCAGCTCAACGACGCCGCCGCGGCCCTACCGGTCGGCTCCGCGGTGGTCAACACCGCCGCCGGCGCGGTCGGCGCCGACACGGTGCTGCGCTTCCCCGACGCGCACGCCGCCACGGCGGACCTCGCCGCGTTACGCCACGACCTGTGGCAGGCCCGCCCGCCGGGCTCGCGGCCCCCAGCGGTCTTCAAGGGGTACGAAGCCGCACGGATCGAGGACGACACCACGTTCGCCGGGTTGCGCCCCGGTGGTCGACGCCCGATGGCCCTGGTCGGCCGAACCGTCGACGTGCACGGCACCACGGCACTGTTCCTGATGGACACCACCCCCGGCCGGCACCTCGCCGTGGTGGGCACCGCACCGACCGGCGCGGACGTGCTGCGTGCCGCGACGCTCAGCCTGGCCCGCCAGCACACCCCCGGCGACGCCCGCTTCCAGTTGGCCTGCCTGGTCACCGCCACCGCCCCGGTCGCCGACGACACCGAAACGCTGCTGCGGGCCGCCGGCCACCCGGTGCAGCGCCTCGACGCCGCCGGGCTGCGCGACCGGATCGCCGCGCTGGCCGCCGAGCCCACCGGCCGCGAATACCTTGTGGTGTTCGGCATGGACGCCGCCGCGCCAGTCCTCGGGGCCACCGACCCCGCCACGTTCCGCTCCGGCCTTGACGACCTGCGTACCGTCCTGCGTCAGGGCCCCGGCCAGGGGGTGCACCTGCTCGGCTGGTGGCGGGGGCTGCGCCGGCTCGCCGACGACCTCGGCGGCACCCAGAACCGCGACGACGTCGCCTGCCTGGTCGCGCTCAACGTGCCCGGCGCCGAGCTGGCCCTGCACCTCGGAGCGCACGACCTGGCCTACACGCCCCGCCCCGACCGGGCGCTGCTGATCGACCGGCACGACCAGCGCACCCGGCTGATCGTTCCGTTCGTCGGCGACGGGCACGACCCGGACGGGGAGCGGTGACAGTGTCCTTCGAGGAGTACGCGGCGCTGGCCCGACAACTCTCCGCCCAGCACCGCGCCGGGGAACAGCACGCCGCCGCCGAATCCGCGCGCCGCCGCGACCTGCACGCCGCCGTCGACTACCTTCAGCAGCGGCTGACCGCCCAGGGCCAGCGCCTCGACCAGCTCGGCCGCGCCATCGGCATCGACCAACCACCCCCTGCCCCTGCCCCGGGGGCGCAGGGTGAGACCGCCGCCTGGCCCAGCCCGCCATCCGGCGCCGGAGTGCCCACCGCTCCCAGCTCCGGCCCGCCCTTCGCTGCCGGCGCTCCCACCGCACCCGGAACCGGGGACGGGGAAGTCGCCGGCGCAGCCGGCGCGCCGGGGCGGGCGGGGGTCGGGGCGTACCCCCAGTTGGCGGCGGAGGAGGCGCGGCTGGCGCTGCCGACGGCGGGGAGCCCGGCGGGCGGTGGGGTGCCCGCGCAGCGCGCGGCGGCGGCCGACCCGGCGGTGGAGTTGGAGCTGGCCCGGCGGATGGCCGACGAGGCCGACCAGCACGGGCAGCAGACGGAGTTGTTGGCCCAGCGGCCGGCGCTGCTGCCGACGTGGTCGCCGCTGGCGCGGGCGGTCGCCGTCTACGCCGGGTGCGGCGCGGCGGCCGGGGTGCTCGTGCTGATCCTGGTGCTCGCCTCCGGGGTCGGTCTGGTGGACGGGTTCACCCTCGGCGCGTGGATCTGCGCGGGGTTGCCGGCGGTGGCGTTCTTCGGCGGCTACCTGGTGCTGGGCCGGTGGGGGCGGCCCGCGATGGTCGCCGGCACCCCGCCGCGATATCTGCCGCTCGGTTTCCTGATCTGTTTCCTGGTGGTGCCGATGGCCTACTGCGCGTACCTGCTGATGGTCCGTGGCCTGCGCTGATGACTGATCTGGCATCCGGTCTGCGCTTCGCCGCGCAGCCGGTCGTCAGTGTGTTCGCGCCGGGCAGGCCACCTGGGCACAGGATGCCGCCATCCATTGTGTCCGCCTCGGTGCCGTAGTCTCGCGCCCCGAGCGCTATCGGTGCGCAATCCGCTTGCCGGGGCTCCGGATGGTCACACCTCGGCGTCTCCTGAGCGGTAGGTCGAAAGGTTGGTCAGGGAATTGCAGGGACACACGTCCACCCAGGTTGAGCCGATGCCGGCGGGGGTCGGGATCGCCGTTTCGCCGCCGGTCAACGCCGAAGCGGCGACGCCTCGCTCCGAACAGGAGTCAGGCCCGTCGGTCGTCACGGCATCACAGCAGGCCGGCCCGGGCGCGGTGGTCGCCGGCTTCGGGCTGATCGCCGTCGGCGCGGTAGGGGGTTGGCTGATCTGGCGCAGCGGCGCCTCCGCGGCGAAGATCCAGCCCGAGGACACCACAGGTGTCTTCCTCACCCTGTTGGTCTTCGCCGCAGCGGTCGAGCGGATCCTGGAACCGTTCTCGCGGTGGCTGCCCGGACGAGCCGCCGAGGCCGCGCTCTCCCGGACGGTGGCCGACGTGACCAGCCGGGCCGACGGCCCCACCGAGGCCGACCGCGAGGCGATCGCCGTGGCCACCGCCAAGGTCGCGCGGGCGAGGGCGAACCGCACCATCGTCGCGTGGGGCCTCGCCAGCGGCCTGGCCACAGTGGCGTCCAGCGCCGGCGGGTTCTACGTTCTGCACGCGGTCGCCGGTGCCGACTGGAACGGAGTGGCAGTCTGGGTCGACGCCGTGGTGACGGGTGTGATGGTCGGCAGCGGCACCAAGCCGCTGCACGACCTGATCAGCCGGGCGCAGAGCGGCCCGCCGTCGGCGTAGCGCGCTGCCTGGCCGTCCGGGCCCGCCGGAGGGCATGATCCACTCGGTTTCACAGAAGTCGGGGTATCCGTGCCATCGGGATACCCCGACCTCTCGGGCGCCACACGGACTCGGTCGGGGCAGAGTTGCGCGCGTGGAGAGACCACTGCCCACGAGGCGACGCGGGAGCGGGCGGCCGGTCGCGCTGGGTGCGCGGATCTCGTACGCTCCCATGTGGTCTCCGCCGGCGCGGTGGTGGAGGCGATGGTCGATCACGGGGAGGTGCGCGTGAGCGCAGCACAGATCATCGCGAGGTTGGCGGCGGCGTCGCAGAAGCTGGACGAGGCGAAGGCCAAGACCGCAGCGGCAGCACAGGACGCGGCCGAGGCGCGGGCACTCGTCGCCGGTGCGCTGGAAGGCGTGGCCGCCGGTCCGCTGATCAGCATGATCGACTCCTACCGTCAGGCGCTCGCGCAGGCGTCCCAGGGTGGTGACCCCGCGAAGCAGCACGTACAGGAGACGATCGCCAAGGTCCGAGCGCTCGGCAACTGACCACGGGTGGTGACAGAGCAACCCACCAACCACCGGTGCGACGTGCGATTCCGCTCGTCACAGACGTCCTGGTCGCACGGCTCGAATCCGCCGCTGATCGGCGCTACACCCCCGTGCCGGACAGAGGTGTTTAATCCATGGTGGTTTCGCGTTCGATGACGACGACCGGGATCTCGCGGTCGGTCTCCTTCGCGTAGCGGGCGTACGTCGGGAAGACCTTCGTCATCACCGGCCACAGCCGGACGCGCTCGTCGCCGGTCGCGGTCCGGGCCCGACCGACGATCCGCTCCGCGCCGACCTGGATCTCCACCGCCGGGTCGGCGCTCAGGTTCAGGTACCAGGCGGGGTGCCTGGCCGCGCCGCCGTTGGACGCCACCAGCAGATAGTTGTCGCCGTCGCGCCCGTACATCAGGGCCGTGCGGCGCAGCGTGCCCGATCGGCGTCCGCGGGTGGTGAGCAGCAGCGAGGGTACGCCGTGGAAGGTGCCCCCGTCCGCGCCGTCGGTCTTCACGTAGCGCCGGATGTGGCTGGCGACCCAGCCGACCGGGCTGTCCTCGACCGTCTCGTGCTGCTCGTGTGTGGTCACGCCATCGCCTCCATCGTCGAGCCCGGACGGTCGAACGGGGTGTCGATCATACGCGGGGCTCATGCGGTGGCCGGCGCTCAAGAGGGTGCCGGCGGTTGTGGTCGAACGTGATGCCTGTGAGTCATCGTGATGACTCACAGGCATCAGGCTCTCCAGGGACATGGCCTCCCGGGGCCGCAGGCTCTCCCGGGGCCGCAGGGACCGAGCCGGCGGGGGAGACTCAGCCGCGCGAGCGCGGGAGGCAGCACTTCTTGTACTTGGCGCCGGAGCCGCACCAGCAGGTGTCGTTGCGGCCGGGCGGCCAGGCGGTCACGCCGGCCTCGTCCAGGCTGTCGGCGTACTCGTCGAGGGTTTCCTCGCTGGTGGGGTCGCTGTCGGTGCGTTCGGCGAAGGCCCCCAGGTCGGCGACCGTGCCGACGACCACGCCCAGGTCCGCGCCGCCCATCCCGGAGGCGTCGACGAGGGCGCGTTCGATCTGGGCGCGGTGCTCGTCCCAGGTGGCGGGGTAGCTGTCGACCAGGGTGGGCCAGCGCAGCAGCAGCGCGGTGAACTCCGCCTGCGGCCAGAACAGCAGCGTCGCCGGGCCGTCGTCGAGGGCGTCGAGCGCGTGGGTGCTCGCGGCGCGCAGCCGGTCGGCGAGGTTGTCGTACTCGTCGTGGGGTAGACCCTGTTCTTCGCGCAGGTCGTGGCGTCGCTGGGCCAGGCCGTAGATCATGGCGGCGGCCTCGTCCTGGGCGTCCTCGGATTCGTGCTGTTGAGTGCGGGTCCGTTCCAGGATGGCGTCCAGTGCCCCGGTGAGCCATTCCAACGCCGTGTCGCCGTGGCCGGACTCGGCCAGCTCGTCGATCAGGTACGTGGCCGCGGGATCGGTCTCCAGCAGCGGACGCAGGGCGGTCAGCTCGGCCATGCCCTCGTCCGAGCGGTCGAGGCGCAGCAGCAGACCGCCGCGCACCGCTCGGGCGTACGCGTTGTCGTCCGGCTGTTCGGCGATGGCGCGGGTGGCCAGGGCGAGCGCGTCGGCCAGGTCACCGGCCTGTTCCAGGATGTCCGCGGCGACCAGCAGGGCGTACCCGGTGTCGTCGGGGTCCGCTACCCGACCCTCGTCGACGGCACCTACCAGTTCGGCGACGAGCGCGGCCGGGTCGGGGCTCTCGAAGCCGAGGGCGCCGATCTCTTCGATGCGGTCGGCGGTGAGCAACTCGGACATGGGCGCATCCTGAAAGACGACTGTCGGTGGGTGGGGGAGCGGCCAGCGTACTCCTGGACGTGGAGCAGCCCGGGCGGCGAACCGCCCGGGCTGCGACACGTTTCCTCAGCGGGTCGCCGGCATGGTGGCGAACTCGCCGGCTAGCTCCGACTCGACGATCGTCGCGGCGGACGGCCGGCGACCGGCCGACGGCCGCCGGGCGGACGGGACGGCGAGGGCCGCGAGCGCGGCTGCCAGGGCGATCGCCGTGAGGACGAGAAACCCCATCGTGAAGCCGGCCTCCCTGGGCAGGCCGTTGGCCTGCGGGTTGGCGGTGATCACGCCGCTGACCACTGCGGCGCCGATCGCGCCGCCGATGGTGCGGATGTTGGCGTTCATGCCGGTCGCCACGCCGGTCTGGCTGGCGGGCACGCTGGCGACGATCAGGTTGGCCATCGAGGCGAAGGCCAGGCCGATGCCGAGGCCGACCAGGCCACCGGCGATGGCGACCTCCCAGCGGGTGTCGTGTGCGGTGGCGAGCATCGCGGAGGCGGCCACGTTGAAGGTGGCACCGGTGGCGAGTTGCGCCTTGGCGCTGAAGACGGCCTGTAGTCGCCCGGCGATGACGCCGGCGACGAACATCGCACTGACCATCGGGAGCATGAGCAGACCAGCCTGGCTGATGCTCGCCCCGAAGCCGTAACCGGCGGCGGTCGGGGTCTGCAGGAACTGCGGGAGGAACGCGTACATGGAGAACATCGACGCGCCGTAGAGCAGGGCGACCAGGTTGGTGGTCCACACGCCGGGCAGGCGCATCATCCGCATGTCGATCAGCGGGTTGCTGGAGCGCAGCTCGGTGACCAGCCAGCCGACCAGCAGGACCACGGCCAGCGCCAGTAGACCGAGCACCCGGGTGGAGGTCCAGCCCCAGGTGGCGCCCTGGCTGATCGGCAGCAGCAACGCGACCAGCCAGCCGGAGAGCAGCACTGTGGCGCGCCAGTCGATGCGACCGGGGGTGCGGACCGGCGACTCGGGCACGAACAGGTGCGCGGCCACCGCGGTCAGCCCGACCACGATCATCGGGATCCAGAACAGCCAGCGGTAGTCCAGCGTGCTGACGATCGGGCCGGCCAGCACGATGCCCAGGCCGCCGCCGACGGCGACGATGGCCGAGATGGCGGCCACCGCGGTGGAGACCCGCGCGGCCGGGAACTCGTCGCGGATGATGCCGAACGACAGCGGGAAGACCGCTCCGCCGATGCCCTGTACGACCCGGGCGAGGATGAGGATGCCGATGTTCGGCGCGATGGCGGCGAGCAGGCAGCCTAGGGCGAGGGCGGCGAGCGAGACGACGAGCATCCGCTCCTTGCCGATCATGTCGCCCACGCGTCCGAGGATCGGCGTGAAGATCGACGCGCTGAGCAGGTAGGCGGTCAGGACCCAGGTCACTGTGTTCTGGGAGGTGTGCAGGTCCTGCTGGATGGTCGGCAGCACGGGGGTGATCAGCGACTGGAGCATCGCGAAGAACCCGGCGCCGGCCGCGAGCACGGTGAAGGTGAGCCGACGCGAGCTGCGTCGGGAGGTCACTGCCACGAGAGGAAACTCCCTGATTACGTACGGGAATGAAGGCATGTCGTCCGTCGTCGGACGGGGTGGTCTGTCGGGGTCCGGGCGATCGGGGTGGCCAGGCGGCGATCGGGCGGGTCCCGAGGTAGAGTAACCGGAGGCAGGCCTCCGGGATTCCGGAGGGGTGCCTCCGCTAAGCTAGCGGAGGGCATCCTCCGGATGCAAATAGAGTGAGGTGACGCACGTCATGACCAGCGCGGGGCAGGCGCCCGAGGTCTTCGCCCAGCGGCCCAAGCGGGCCGACGCGCGGCGTAACTACGACGCCCTGATCGCGGCGGCACGCGAGGCGTTCGCCGAGAACGGCGCCGCCGCCTCCCTGGAGGACGTGGCCCGCCGGGCCGGCGTGGGCATCGGCACGCTCTACCGCAACTTCCCGACCCGTCGGCACCTGTTCGAGGCCGTCTACGTCGAGGAGGTCCGGGCGCTGTGCCACTCCGCCGAGGGCCTGGCCGAGCTGCCGCCCTGGGACGCGCTCGTCGCCTGGCTGCACCGCTTCGTCGCGTACGTCGCCACCAAGCGGGCGCTCGCCGAGCAACTGCTGCACGACTCCGAGATCTTCACCAGCTGCCGGGCGGAGATCTTCTCCGCCGGTGAGCCGCTGATGCGTCGCGCACAGGACGCCGGTGTGGTCCGTGGCGACATCGGCTTCGACGACGTGGTGCGGCTGATCAGTGGTCTCACCATGGCCCAGTTCCCGTCACCCGAGCAGCGTGACCGGGTGCTCGGCGTGGCACTGGACGGCCTGCGCCCACCAGCCGCGCCGCGCTGACGGCCCAGCCGGCCGCGCCGCGCTGACGACCGTCCGACCGGTCAGCGGTCGACCAGCAGCAGCCACTCGTCGTCGAGGCGTTCCACTGTCGTGTCCGCCGGCCAGCGGTGGCCGGGATCGGCCACCGCCCGGGCCTGCTCGACCTGCGGCGGCCGGCTGAACTGCGTGTCGCGGAAGCTGGCCATGCTGTGGAACCGGGCCCGGCCGAAGTTCGCCGCGTCGAGAAAACGGGCCCTGTCGAACAGCGCCTCCGCGCCGAACACCGTCCAGCGGAACAGCGCCATGTTCGTGAAGCGGACGGCGTGGAAGCTGGCCGACCGGCCGAACTCGGTGTGCTCCATCGACAGGGCGCCGTCGAAGACGGCCTCGCGGAACGAGGTGACGTCCTCGAAGCGGGTGGCGTCGAAGCTGGTCGGCTGGCCGAAGGTCACCCGGCGAAACGAGGTCGGGCCGGTGAAGCTGGCTCGCCGACAGGACAGACCGCCGGGAAAGGCGGCGCCGTCGACGTTGGCCGCGCCGCCGACGCGGACGCCGTCGAGGATGACCTCGCCGTCGGCCACGAGCCCGTCGAAGACCACGTCACCGAAGGCCGCCGCACCGAACAGCAGCCGCCCCCGCGACGTCGCGCCCGCGAAGGTGGTCGAACCGGTGAACACCGCCGCGGTGAAGTTCGCGTCGACGAGCGTGCAGTCGGCGGCGTCGAAGTCGATGAGCGTGGCGCCGGCCAGGTCGAGCGTCAGCTCCGGCCAGTGGGCCGCGTCGTCAGCGTGCAGGTGCCGGGTGAGCACGCGCTGCGCGCTGCGCCGGACCTCCGTCTCGCGCGGCTCGCCGTCGGGCGCCGGCATCCGCAGGTACGCGCAGAGCACCGCAGCGATCGTCGGGCGCTGCCCCGGGTTGTCCTGGCCGAGGCGCTCCAGCGCGTGCAGACCGCCGAGGCGTACCGCAGCGCTGTCGTTGCCGAGCAGCTCGACCGCCCGGGTGTAGAGCTCGGTCAGTCGACGCTCCGCCGCGTCGTGCTCGGCGGCCCCGGACTGCCGCTCCTGGTGGCGCTGCGCGGCCTCGGCCACCGCCTCGGCGTGTGCCTGTACCCGGTCCCGGTGCACCTGGTCCCGTGTGGCGACGTTCTCCTGGTGCCGCTGCGCGCGTTCGGCGATCCACTGGCGGCGGGCGGCCAGCAGCAGCGCGAGCCCTCCGCCGGTGCCGGCGACGACGGTCAGGCCGGTGCGGATCGCGTCGATGCGCAGCGTGGCGCGGGTGTCCGGTTGGCTGGCCCGGTCGGCCTCGGTGAGCAGCAGGTCCAGCACCAGCCAGCCCAGGGCGACGGCGACCAGCAGGCCGACCAGGACCAGCCACCACGGCATCACCCGCAGCTCGCGCTCGGTGGGTTCGTCGACAGCCACGGCCACAGCATGCCAGGCAGCGTCGGTGTCCGATATGGAGCGTGGCGGTATGACCGTTTACGCCTCCGTCGGAACAACGGGTTACCGGCGCGTAACAAGTCATTGACGTTTCTGAATTGTTGCGGGGATGATCGTCGCACGGTCGACCGGACACCCCCACCCACCTGCCCGGTTCGCCGGGCGCCTCCCCCCGGAGGTGCAGCGATGCTGCTCCGAAAGACCGCCCTCGTCCTGGCCCTCGCCACCGCCGCGCTGCTCGCGTCCACCGCCACGGCGAACGCCGCCCCCGCCCCGGCCACCGCCGCCCCCACGACACCCTTCGCCGCCGCCGCGGCCAACCCCGTCATCGTGGTCGGCGGGCTCAGTGGCGTCGCCGTCGCGTACGAGCCGATCGCCGCCCGCCTGCGCGCCGACGGCTACCGCGCCTTCATCTACCAACTGCCCGGGCTGGGCCTCGGCGACATCCCCACCTCGGCCCGCGCGTTCGCCAGCTACGTCAACCAGGTCCGCGCCAGCACCGGCGCGGCGAGCGTGGACGTCGTCGCCCACTCCGAAGGGGGTCTGGTGAGCCGGTACTACCTCAAGCGGCTCGGCGGCACCGCCACCATCGGCCGCTACGTCAGCCTGGGCACACCGCAGTACGGCACGTACGTCGCCAACATCGTGGCGTTCCTGGGTCTGGGCAGCTGCGCCGGCGTGGTGGCCTGCCAACAGATGAGCATCGGCTCGGCGTTCCTCGCCGACCTCAACGACGGCGACGACACGCCGGGCGCGGTGCGCTACACCACCATCCGCACAGTGCAGGACGAGTTGGTCCGGCCGACCGGGAACGCCGCCGTCAACGACGGTGCGACGAACGTGCTGATCCAGGCGTACTGCCCACTGCGGGTGGTGGGGCACCTCGGTCTTGTGCTCGACGGCACGGCGTACACCATCGTGCGTGGCGCCCTGGTCGACGGCCCGGTGCGACCCAACTGCCTCGCGCTCTGACCCGCTGCGCTGCGGCGGTCCCGGAGGGGACCGCCGCACCGGGCCCGCGACGGTGAGTGTCGGGTGCGCGACGATTCCCCCGAACGGTGTGGCAGACATCAGATGCCCTCGATAGCCTGCTCCGGCTGTCCATTCCCGACAGTGGACGCCATCCTCCGAGAGGGAGCAGCGCTCATGACCGAGCCGCCCACAGTGCCGCCGGAGAACACCCCGCCGACAGTGCCGCAGCTCGACGTCCGGGCCGCCCAACCGCCGTCGGCCGACACCCCGCCACCCACCGGCGGGTTCGCCGACCGCCCACCGGGCTATCCCAGCGCGCTGGTCTGGCTGCGCGCCGGGATCCTGCGGGACTGGCGCGGCGTGCTCGGCGCGTTCCTCGCGACCTGGTTCTACCTGCCGGTCGCGCTGCTCCTGGCGTTCTGGGGCGGCCTCACGTTCGGCATCGTCGGGCTCTTCGCCGTCGGGACCGGCGCCGACGACCAGCTGCCCCAGGTGCTGCGCGACGCCCCGCTCATCGGCTCGCTGACCGAGGCGTTCCTGACCCGCTCCGGCGGGTTGCTCGGCGGCATCGCCGGTTTCGCCATCGGCTTCCTGGTCGGCTTCCTCGCCGTGCTGGCCCTGCCCTGGATGGGCGTCGCCGACGAGCCCTTCGCGCTGCTCACCGGCCTGATCGGCACTGTCGTCGCGGCGGCGCTGATCGGGGTCCTCTACACGCTCTACCGGGTGCTGCTCGAACCCCGCCTGCTTGTCGTCTCGGGTGCGCGCCAGCCCAGCCGCCGCGAGTACGCGCGGCTGCGCCCCGTGCTCGACGACTGCGCCCGACGGCTCGGCCTGCCCAGCGTGCCCAGGCTGCTCATGGAGGACGACACGGTCCTGAGCAACGCGCGCACGTACGCCCGGCACGTGGTGGTCACCACCGCCGTGCTGAACGAACCGGACGACGAGGTGGCCGCGCTGCTCAGCCACGAGCTGGTGCACTGGCGCACCGGAGACGAGATCACCAGCGCCTTCGTCCGCGGTGTCGGCCTGCCACTGACCCTCGCGCACGCCCTGCCGACCTGGCTGATGCGGACGTTCCCACACCCGGGTACCAACTTCGTGGTCTTCGTGTTCTTCTGGCCGGTGCTGCTCACCATGCGGTACGTGGTGCTGCCACTGCACGCCCGTGACGTGCGGGCGGCCGAGTACCGGGCCGACCTCGGCGCGGTGCTCACCGGGCACGTCGACGGCCTGCGGCGCATCCTGGAACGACGGCTGTCCTTCGAGACCGGCCGCAGCGGCTGGGACGAGGCGGTCTGCGCCACCCACCCGCCGCACGAGCTGCGGCTCGACGCGTTGGAGCGGGCGCCGCTGGCGGGTGCGCCCGCCGGGGCGGGTCAGCCCGTCACCGTCGACGGGCTGTTCAACAGCTCCGGTCCGGTCGGCACCCGCCGCACCTGGCTGCTGGTCGGCGCCCTCACACTGGCCGCCTGCCTCGGCACCAGCGGACTCGGCGTGGTGCAGTGGGCGTTCTTCCGGCCCCAGGCGGCGATCGACGGCTACTTCTCCGCGCTCGCCGATCGGGACAGCGAGGCCGCGCTCGGCTACCTGACCGACCAGGGCAGCGACACCGACACCAAGCTGCTCGCTCAACTGCTGCGGGGCAAGGGCTACCAACCACCGACCGACGTCGAGATCAGCTCGTTGGAGCGCGACGGCGACAGCGCCAGAGCCACAGTGGCGTACCGGCTGGGTGACGCGCGGGAGACCGCCGCCCTCACCCTGCGCCGTGAGGACGAGACCACCGCCGGGCTGTTCCATGGCTGGCGGTTGAGCGGCGGGCCGACCCCGCTCAACGCCGCGATCGCCGACCCCGGGGTACGGCTCAACGGGGTGGAGCTGCCTGTCGCCACCGAGGGTGCCCCGCTGGTGCTGTTGCCCGGCGGCTACACAGCGACCGGCCCGTCCAGTGCGCTCAGCGAGACGCCGAGCACGACGATGCTGGTCGGCCCGGGGGAGACCGCCGCCGTCCTGCAACTGGCGCCGGTGCTCAAGCCGGCGGCGACCGAGGCCGTCGAGGCGCAGGTACGCGCCTGGTTGGACGAGTGCGCCAAGCAGAAGGTCGCCGCCCCGCCGGGCTGTCCGTTCCGTTACTACGGTGGCTCCACCCAGAAGATCACCTGGAAGATCCTGGAGTATCCGAAGCTCGCCGTGGAACTCGCCGGCCCCGCCAGCGCCCAGGTCTCCACCCCGACCGAGACCCAGGGCAGGGTGGAGGCAAGTGGCACCACCACCTACTTCGGCGGCAGCTCACCGTTCACTGACGACACCGCGTTCACGGTCACGGGCGTCGCCACCGCCGACGGGGACAACGTGACCTTCCGACCCGCCGCCGACTGACCGGGAGACAGACCGTGACCGACAGCGACACCGCAGCCCGACTGCCCGTCCGGCTGACCATCAGCCCCCGGCAGCGCCAGCCTCCGTCGGTCGACCTGCTGACCTGGATCCACCGCCGCCCCGAGTACCGGGCGGGAGTCCGCCCGGCCGGCGGCGGCGGGGGCCGGCCGGGATTCAGTGACGCGGTGATCATCGCGGTGCTCGCCCAGGGGCTGCTTCCCGGGCTGTTCAACCTGCTGCAGTCCTGGGTGGACCAGCAGCGCACCGAGGCCAGCATCCGGATCCAGGCCGGAGACACCGAAGTGGAGTTGCAGGTGAGCGGACGGACCGACTCCGCTCGCCTGCTGGCCCAGGCGACCGAGGCGCTGCGCGCCGCCCGCGAGCCAGGCCCGGACGCCGCCGGGTGACCCGACGGCGTCCGGAGCGGTGGGTCAGCTCGCCTTGGCGAGCGCCTCGAACTCGTCGTCGGTGAGTCGCACGTCGGCAGCGCCCACGTTCTCCTCCAGGTGCGCCACCGAGGACGTGCCGGGGATCGGCAGCATCACCGGCGAGCGACGCAGCAGCCAGGCCAACGCGAGCTGCGCGGGCGACGCGCCGTGCGCAGTGGAGATGGCGTCCAGCGGGCCGCCCGGTCGGGCCAGCTCACCGGTCGCGATCGGGAACCACGGGATGAACGCGAGGTCGTTGCGCTCGCAAAACTCCAGCACGTCCTCGGCGCTGCGGTTGGCCAGGTTGTACAGGTTCTGCACGGACGCGATGGTGGTGATCGCCCGGGACTCCTCGATCTGCGCGACGCTCACCTCGGACAGCCCGATGTGCTGGATCTTGCCTTCCTCCCGCAGCAGGGCCAGCTCACCGAGCTGATCGGCGAGCGGCACCTTCGGGTCGATCCGGTGCAGCTGGTACAGCGGGATGCTGTCCAGACGGAGGTGGCGCAGGCTCAGCTCGCACTGCTGACGCAGGTACTCCGGGCGGCCCACCACCCGCCAGTCGCCCGGCCCGGATCGGGTGAACCCGCCCTTCGTCGCGATGACCAGGTCATCGGCGTACGGGTGCAGCGCCTCCCGGATCAGCAACTCCGACACGAACGGCCCGTACGAGTCTGCGGTGTCGATGAACGTCACGCCCAGCTCGACCGCACGGCGCAGCACGCGAACCGCCTCGGCCGGGTCCTTCGGGTCACCCCAGACACCCGGGCCGGTGATCTGCATGGCCCCGTAGCCGAGCCGGTTGACTGTGACATCGCCACCGATCCGGTACGTGCCGGACGCCTTCGCGGGCTGCTCACTGATATTTGTCGCCATTGCCCGATCCCCAATCGTCTCGTCGTGGCGGGCGTGGACAGCGCGGGCGTGAAATGCCCACCCGCCACCGATGGATCATCCCCCGGAACCCCGCAGCCATGCCGCCGGTCGGCCGACTGTGTGCGCGGACACGCCGTCAGCGCGCCGACCCGAGTTGGCGGGAGCGCCCGGTACGACCGGGGTGGCCGTGCGACGCTGGCCGGAGCCGGTGCGTTCCGGCGCGACGGCGAGGGGAGCACCCATGGGAGTGCCGCAGGTCAACTTCGCGCTCGACACGTACGAGTGCATCGTGATCTATCCCGGCGCGGCCGGGCGGGCCCTGCCCGCGGAGACCGTGCAGCGGTTGCAGGCCGAGCACGCCGAACACATGCAGGCGTTGCAGCGCCGCGGCATCGTCCTGGTCGCCGGCTCGGTGGACGGGCCGGCGCGCGAGCCGGACCCGCCGATCGGTTTCGGGCTGGCCCGCACCGGCAGCGTCGACGATGTCCGCAGCGTGCTGGAGGCCGACCCGGCGGTGCAGGCCGGGCTCTACCGGGTGGAGGTGCTGACCTTCCTCTGCCCGGCCGGCTCCCTGGAGTTTCCGCTGGTCAAGGCGGGTAGCTGAGTCGCCGGTCCATCGGTGGCTGTCGTGATGGCGACGGCGCTCACCCGCCCGCCGGTGCTACGGTCGCGCCCAGCGCGGGCCGCCGCCGGGGCGTACCCGGTGTCGTGGGTCGGCCCCGGTCGAGGAGTCGCCATGATCTCCGCCGCCACCGGTGATGTCGCGTCAGCCGCCGCCCGACTGCGGGCCCTGCTCGGCGACCGGCTGCACGAGCCGGGCGATCCCGGTTACGCCGCCACCACCCGGCTCTGGAACGGCGCGGTGGCGCGCACGCCCGCGCTGGTCGCCCAGTGCCGGGACTCCGACGAGGTGGCCGAGGCGGTCCGCGTCGCCGCCCGGTGCCACCTGCCCCTCTCGGTCCGCTCCGGCGGGCACGACTGGGCCGGCCGGGCGCTGCGCGACGGCGCTCTGGCGCTCGACCTGACCGGGCTGCGCGCCGTCGAGGTCGACCCCGACGCGGCCACTGTGACCATCGGCGGCGGCGTCACGGCGGCTGAGCTGCTCGCCGCGGCCCGCCCCTACGAGCTGGTGGTGCCCACTGGCACGGTTGGCGGCGTGGGGATGGCCGGGCTCACCCTCGCCGGCGGGTACGGCCCGCTGTGCGGCCGGTTCGGTCTGGCGGTGGACAGCCTGCTCGGCGCGGAGGTGGTTCTCGCCGACGGCCGCCGGGTCACCGCCGACCCCCGGCACGACGCCGAGCTGTACTGGGCGCTGCGCGGCGGCGGTGGCAACCTCGGCATCGTCACCGAGCTGCGCTTCCGGGCGCACCGGCTGCCCGGCGTGCTGGCCGGCATGATCATGTTCGCGCTCTCCGAGGCACCGGCCGTGCTGAGCGGCTACGGCGCGCTGGTCGCCGAGGCCCCGGACGAGCTGACGGTGATGACCGGCTTCCTGCCCGGCCCGGCCGACGAGCCGGTGATCTTCGTCTGCCCGTTCTACAGCGGCCCCGACCTGGACGCCGGGGGGCCGTGGATGGACCGACTGCGCGCGCTGGGCACCCCGCTGGTCGACCAGATCGGCCCGATGCCGTACGCGGACGCGCTGCGGATGTTCGACGGCGGGATGGTCGACGGCAACCACTACCTGCTGCGGACCCGGTGGTTGCCAGCGCTCACCGACGGCACGGTGGACACGCTCGTCGACGCGGCCCGGCAGGTCACCTCGCCGTTCTCCGCGCTGGCAGTGCACCACTTCCACGGCGCGGCCAGCCGGGTCCGACAGGCCGACACGGCGTTCGGGCTGCGCACCGATCACCTGATGGCCGAGATCATCGCGGTGTGGGCGCCCGGCGACCAGGCCGGTCCGCACCGCGAGTGGGCCGAGCGGACCTCGGCGGCGCTCGCCCCACGTGCCCTGCCCGGTGGTTACCCCAACCTGCTCGCCCCCGAGGAGACCGACCGGGTCCGGCTCGCCTACGGCGCGAACTGGGAGCGGCTACGCCGGGCCAAGCGCCGCTACGACCCCCGCGACCTGCTGCACGCGGTGCCCACCCTGCCACCCTCGGGGCACCCGGAATGAGGCGTCGCCAGCGGCCCCCGGAGCACCCGGAATGAGCCGTCACCTGCCGTACTCGGGGCACCCGGAGTGAGCCGCCGCCGGGAGCACCCCGACAGCGCACGCCGACGGAGGCGTACGATTCCCGGCGCGCGGTCGCTGATGCCCGTCGCCACAACGTTCCCGGTGCGGTTCCGCCCGCCGGCCCGACGCGCACCGCGCGTCGTTGGACACCTGTTCCACTGCCTGCAAGGGGTCGGCCCCGAGTCCGACCTGAAGGAGAGACTAGCCTGATGGGCGTGACACGCCGCGCGAAGATCGTCTGCACTCTTGGTCCCGCCACCTCGTCCCCGGAGCGCATCCGGGGTCTCGTCGAGGCCGGCATGAACGTGGCGAGGCTCAACTTCAGCCACGGCAGCCACGCCGACCACGAGGCGGTCTACCGACTGGTCCGGGAGGCGTCGGAGGCAACAGGTAAGCCGGTCGCCGTCCTCGCCGACCTGCAAGGCCCCAAGATCCGGCTCGGTCGGTTCGCCGACGGCCCGCACGAGTGGCGCACCGGTGACTCCGTCGTCATCACCGGCGACGACGTCATCGGCACCAAGGAGCGGGTCTCCTGCACCTACCGCAAGCTGCCGCAAGAGGTGAAGCCCGGTGACCGGCTGCTGATCGACGACGGGCGGGTCGCCGTCGAGGTCACCGACGTCACCGGCAACGACATCCGCTGCCTCGTCACCGAGGGCGGCCCGGTCTCCAACAACAAGGGCGTGTCGCTGCCCAACGTGGCGGTCAGTGTGCCCGCCATGTCGGACAAGGACGCCGAGGACCTGCGCTTCTCCCTGGGTCTCGGTGTCGACCTGGTGGCGCTCTCCTTCGTCCGCTCGGCCGAGGACATCAAGCTCGTGCACGGGATCATGGCCGAGGAGGGCGTGTTCCGGCCGGTGCTCGCCAAGGTCGAGAAGCCGGAGGCGGTGGAGCACCTGGAGGCCATCGTGCTGGCCTTCGACGGTGTCATGGTCGCCCGCGGTGACCTCGGTGTCGAGATGCCGCTGGACGAGGTCCCGCTGGTGCAGAAGCGCGCCGTGCAGCTGTGCCGGGAGAACGCGAAGCCCGTCATCGTGGCCACCCAGATGCTCGACTCCATGATCGAGAACTCCCGCCCGACCCGGGCGGAGGCCTCCGACGTCGCCAACGCGGTGCTCGACGGCGCGGACGCGGTGATGCTCTCCGGCGAGACCAGCGTCGGCAAGTATCCGGTGCTCACCGTCAGCACCATGGCCAAGATCGTGACGACCACCGAGGCCGGTTCCATCGGGGTGCCGCGCCTGCAGCACGACCCGCGTACCCACGGTGGCGCCCTCACCGTGGCCGCCTCGTCGATCGCCCGGGCCATCAACGCCAAGGCGCTCGTCGCGTTCTCGCAGACCGGTGACACCGTGCGACGGCTGTCCCGCCTGCACTGCGACCTGCCGCTGCTGGCCTTCACGCCGGTCCCCGAGGTGCGCGACCAGCTCGCCCTCACCTGGGGCGTGGAGACCTTCCTGATGCCGTTCGTGCAGCACACCGACGACATGTTCCGCCAGGTCGACCAGGCGCTGCTCGGCCTCGACCGGGCCAACCCCGGTGACTACGTGGTGATCGTGGCGGGTAGCCCGCCCGGCACCCCCGGCTCGACCAACACGCTGCGCGTACACCAGCTCGGCTCGCTTGTCGACGCCGCGTCGGCGCGGGCCCTGCAGTGAGCGACGGTCGGGTCGCGGTCGGCCAGGCGGCGGTGGACCAGCTGCTGGAAGTGCTGGACCTCGACCCGACCGGCGAAATGACCTTCCGGGGGATGAGCCCCCCGGTCGGCCCACAACGGGTGTACGGCGGTCAGGTCGCCGGTCAGGCCCTGGTCGCCGCCGGCCGTACCGTCGACCCGGAGCGGTTCGTGCACTCGCTGCACGGCTACTTCGTCCGCCCCGGCGACCCTGTCGAACCGATCGCGTACGAGGTGGAGAACATCCGCGACGGCCGGTCCTTCTCGGTCCGCCGCGCGGTGGCCCTCCAACACGGCAAGCCGATCTTCTTCATGTCGGCGTCGTTCCAGCGGGCCGAGGAGGGCCTGGACCACCAGGCCCCGGCCCCGCTGGACGTACCCCCGCCGCAGGACGTGCCGACGATGACCGACCGGCTCTCCCGTTACCCGGAGCGGCTGGGCATCTGGGGTCAGATCCCACGACCGATCGACGTGCGCTACGTGGGCGAGCCCGGCTGGGTCCGCCCCGGCGACCGGCCCGCCGACCCGCACCAGCGCGTCTGGATGCGCATCGACGGCAAACTGCCCGACGACCCCCTGCTGCACGCCTGCGCGCTCACCTACGCCTCGGACCTCACCCTGCTGGACTCGGTGCTCTCCGCGCACGGCGAGGTGTGGGGGCCGGGCGGGTTGGTCGGCGCGAGCCTGGACCACGCGCTGTGGTTCCACCGGCCGTTCCGGGCCGACGAGTGGTTCCTCTACGACTGCCTGAGCCCATCGGCGTCCGGCGCGCGCGGGCTGGCCACCGGCCGGATGTTCACCACCGACGGTCAGCAGATCGCCAGCGCCGTCCAGGAGGGTCTGCTGCGCCGCGTCGGCGCCTGACGCCCTGGCTCATCTCCGCCGCTTGATCGTCACTCGTCCCCGCCAGGCAACTGGCGGGGATGACGCGGTTCAGGCCTGGTAGATGGCTTCGCCGGCGATCTCGATCTGCACGGTCTTGCCGACCAGCACCCCGCCGCTCTCCAGGACGACATTCCAGAGCAGGCCGTAGTCCTCACGGTTCATCTCGGCCGTCGCGCTGAACCCGAAGATGTTCTGCCCGTACGGATCCTGACGAGCACCACCAAAATTCACCTCCAGGTCGACGGCCCGGGTGATCCCCTTCACCGTCAACTCACCGGTGAGGACGAATCGTCCAGGAATACCGTCGGACTGCGGCGGAACAATGTGACTTCTGCCTCGTCCGCCCAACCGGTGGTTGCGCAGACGCGCCCACTGGAATATGGGGTCCTCGTTGCCCTGCCACTTAATGCCGGTGCTTCGATATTCGAGTGTGGGAAAACGCTCCACGTCGAGGAAGTCGCCACTCTTCAGATGCGTGTCCCGGTCGACGCTTCCGGTGGTGATGCTGGCCGACATGATGGTGGCCGTCACCGAGGAGAGCAGCGGGTCCTCCGCCACGAAGATCTCCGCCGTGGCCTCGGCGAACTCGCCGCGCACCGGGCTCACCATCATGTGCCGGGACAGGAAACCGATCCGCTTGTGCGCCTGATCGAGAAGATAGGAGCCGGCCACCGGGATGGTCATGCCGTCCCAGGTGCGTGTGGCGATATCGGTCATCGTGTTGCCTTCCCCCCGAGCACACCCGGGTGTTTATCAATATGGTGCTGGCGGCCGGGTAAACGGCCAGACATTCGTACTCACGCCCAGCATAGGGACGCTCCGGACCGGCATTTCGGCCGCCACCGTTCGGTGGATCATGACGTACTTCACCGGTCCCTACCGGCGGCCGTTCACCGGTCCCGGTCGGGTGCCGGCGGCGCTACTTTCCATCGATGCGTGGCCGATCGGCCGAGGGTCGCCCGCCCGCCCGGTTGACCAGCGACTAACCTTGCCGACATGCGCCTCTCCGCTCGGGTCGACTACGCCCTCCGTGCGGCCGCCGAGCTTGCCGCGACGGCCAGCGGCCCCGGGCGCGGTCGGCCGGTGACGGCCGACCAGATCGCCCGCGCCCAGGAGATCCCGCCGAAGTTTCTGGAGAGCATCCTTCTCCAACTGCGCCGAGGCGGCATCGTGCACGCCCAGCGCGGCCCGGAGGGCGGCTACTGGCTGGCCCGCCCCGCCGAGGAGATCTCCCTCGCCGAGGTCATCCGGGTGATCGACGGGCCCCTCGCCCACGTACGCGGGCAACGCCCCGAGCAGCTCGGCTACCACGGTCCGGCACATGCCCTCCAGGAAGTCTGGATCGCGCTACGGGCCAGCGAGCGGGAGATCCTGGAACTGGTCAGCGTCGCCGACGTCGCCGCCGGTACCCTGCCCGCACGGGTCACCGAGCTGGCCGCCGACCCGCGCGCCTGGATCTGAGCGCCGGTTCCGCTCCCGGCTTCACGCCACCTGGTCGCTGCCTTCTTCGCCCGGGTCCGCACGCCGATCAGGTTTCCGGCCTGGCGTCGCCTGGCCCTGCCCTGCGTGCCTGGCCCCTGGCCCTGCGTGCCTGGATTGCCGCCGCTCGTTTGCCGGCCTGCGCCACCTGGCCGCTGACCCGGCGTACCGCCCGTTCGCGTCCCATCCACCGATCGGGGGCTTGACCCCGGCTGCCCCATCCCGCATTGTCGACCAAGTCGATAGGAGATGCCGAAAAGTCTGGGGGCGCTCGTGCGCAAGCTGTTGGTCCTCGCTCTGGTCGGGCTCGTCGCGCAACTGATCGATGGTTCGCTCGGCATGGCATACGGCTTGACCTCGTCCACTCTGCTGCTGGTCGCCGGGGTCGCCCCGGCCGCAGCCTCGGCCTCGGTGCACCTGGCCGAGATCGGCACCACGCTCGCCGCCGGGGTCGCGCACTGGCGGTTCGGCAACGTCGACTGGCGGGTGGTGACCCGCATCGCCCTACCCGGCGCTGTCGGCGCCTTCGCCGGCGCCACTCTGCTCAGCTCGATCTCCACCGAGGCCGCCGCACCGTGGATGGCCGGCATCCTCTTCACACTCGGCGCGTACCTCCTGATCCGCTTCGCCCGCCCACTGCGCACCGACCGGGTCGGCGGACGGCTCCGCGGTCGTTTCCTCGGCCCCCTGGGCCTGGTCGCCGGCTTCGTCGACGCGACCGGCGGCGGCGGATGGGGTCCGGTGGCCACCCCCGCGCTGCTGGTCTCCGGACGCATGGAACCCCGCAAGGTGATCGGCTCCGTGGACACCGCCGAGTTCGTCGTGGCCGGCGCGGCCAGCATCGGCTTCCTGATCGGGTTGGGCTCGGAGGGATTCCTGCTCCCCACCGTCGCCGCGCTGCTCATCGGCGGCCTCATCGCCGCCCCACTGGCCGCCTGGCTGGTGCGAATCGTGCCCGCCCAACTGCTCGGCGCGGCAGTCGGCGGCGTGATCGTGCTGACCAACGCCCGCACCCTGATCCGCTCCGCCGAACTGGACGGCCCGGCCCGCCCCGCCCTGTACGCCCTGCTCGCCGCCGGCTGGCTGGCCGCACTGGTGTTCGCCGTCCGTGCCCTACGCCGTACCCGTCGCGCCCGCGCCGAGGCCGCCGCCACCGCTCCCGCCGCCGCTGCCGGTGTGCCCGCCGAGACCTCCGACGGGGCGTCCGTCAGCGAGGTCCCGGCCGATCTGGCCGCAACGGGTACGCCCACCCCCCGCTGACCCCCGGGTTACGCCCACCCCCCGCTGACCCCCGGGTTACGCCCACCCCCCCGCTGACCCCCCCCGGTTGCGCCCACCCCCGCTGGCCCCCGTTGCGCCCACCCCCCGCCGCCCCCCGGGGTTGGCTCACCCATCCACGCGCCCGCCGCGCCCCGGTCAAACGTCGCCATCGCCCAGGGGGAGTCACCAAGATCGCGCTACATCCTGGATGTAGTGGTATCCAGGCTCGTCGAAGCCACTACATCCAGGATCGAGCGTGACCTTGGCGGCGGTGGCACCCTGAACCCCACCCCCGGTCGGTTGGACACGGTGTTCGTCGTCAGGATTCGCGCAACATCGGGGATGGTGCTGCTCCCGCGCGTCGGAGGTGGCAACGTCCGGAAAGTTGCGCAGATCCTGGCGCGAGGGCGCGAGGGCGCGAGGGCGCGAGGGCGCGAGGGCGCGAGGGCGCGAGGGCGCGAGGGCGCGAGGGCGCGAGGGACCGGGGGCCCCGGGGCGCGAGGGACCGGGAGCGCGGAGAAACGGGGGAACGGGGCGTGGACCGGCGGGGCGGCGGCGGGTCAGGGGGTGAGCAGTGTGGTGGCCGCATCGGAGAGCAGGGTCCAGGCTTCGTCGATGTGCGCTTCGGTGGTCTGGGGTGATCCGACCGCCAGCCGCAGCGTGTAGCGGCCGTCGACCCGGGTGTGCGTGAGGTGCACCCGCCCCGTGGCGTTCACCGAGGCCAGCAACGCCGCGTTGGTGTCGTCGTCGGCGCCCAGTCGGAAGCAGACCAGTGAGAACGGGTGCGCCGCGGCCAACTCGAACCGGTCGTCGGCGCGGACCCGCTCGGCGAACCGCGAGGCCAGCGCCACCCCGGAGCGGATGTGCGCCTGTAGCCCTTCGGCGCCGTACCAGCGCAGCACGAACCACAGCTTGAGGGACCGGAACCGCCGGCCCAGCGGGACCTGCCAGTCCCGGTAGTCGATCACCGCACCGGATTCGGAGGCCGCGTTGCGCAGGAACTCCGGCAGTACGGTCAGCGCCTCGATCAGTTCGGCCCGGTCGGCCACCCAGAACGCGTCGCAGTCGAAGCCGGTGAGCAGCCACTTGTGCGGGTCGAAGCAGTAGGAGTCGGCGTACTCCAGGCCGGCGTGCGTCCACCGCAGTTCGGGGCAGACGGCGGCGGAGCCCGCGTACGCGGCGTCCACGTGTAGCCAGATCCCGTACTCGGCGCAGATGGCCCCGATCTCCGGCAGCGGGTCGACGGCGGTGGTGGAGGTGGTGCCGATGGTTGCCACCACGATGGCCGGCACGTCACCGGCGGCCAGGTCGGCCTCGATGGCGGCCCGCAGGGCGTCCGGCAGCATCGCCTGGGTGTCCGGGTCCACAGCGATCGACCGGATTCCGTCGCTGCCCAGTCCGGCGATCCGTACCGCCTTCTCGATGGACGAGTGCCCGTGCACGGAGGTGTAGGCGCGGTAACGCCGGTCGATGCCGGTGTGCCGCCAGCGGCCGCCGCTGGCCCGTTGCAGTGCGGTCAGGGTGGCCACGAGCGTCGCCGAGGAGGCCGAGTCCTGGATGACCCCACCGCCGGTGCTGGTCGAGCGGAACCGCTGTGGCAGGTCCAGCAGGTGGGCCAGCCAGTCCATCATCACCGTCTCCAGCTCGGTGCAGGCGGGGCTGGAGGCCCAGAGCATGCCCTGGACGCCGAGCCCGGAGCTGACCAGGTCGCCGAGCACGCTCGGGCCGGAGGTGTTGCCGGGGAAGTAGCCGAAGAAGCCCGGGTGCTGCCAGTGGGTCAGCCCCGGTACGACGATCGAGTCCAGGTCGGCGAGGATCGCCTCGACTGGTTCGCCGCCGGTGGTGGGGGGTTCGCTGGGGAGGGCGGCGGCCACCGTGCCCGGGGGGTCGGCCGGGGCGACCGGGCGTTGCTCCACTGTCGCCCAGTAGTCGGCGATCCAGTCGACGACGGCGTGGCCGGCGCGACGGAATTCGGCGGGGTCCATGTGGTGAGCGCTCATCTGAACGAGTTGATCAGGCATCGATCACCGAGGCAAGGGTGGTACCCGTAGTCAAGCGATGGTGGTCGATGTTGCGGACCGGAAAGCGCTTGCCTTACGATGCGCGGTGAGTCGGATCCGTGAGTTCCAGGGCGTTTCACCCCGATCAGATCGCCGTCCACCGCCGTCGCGGTGGGGATGGTCCACTGTGCTTCCCGGGCAGGGCCGGTGGGTCGTAGCGATCATCACCGGATCCCGGAGGCAGTGCATGCACCCGTCCAGACATCGGCTGATCCTGCTCGCCGCCACGACGGCGGCCACAGTCGTGGCCGGCACCCTCGGCACGGTCGTCGCCTCGGCCGCCGCCGTCGGCTGCCGGATCGACTATCAGATCACCAACCAGTGGCAGGGCGGCTTCGGCGCCAACGTCACAGTCACCAACCTCGGCGACCCGGTCAACGGGTGGGCGGTCACCTGGTCGTACGCCGCGGGTCAGCAGGTCACCCAGGCGTGGAACGCCACCGTCACCCAGTCCGGCGCCCAGGTGACAGCGCGCAACGTCGACCACAACACCGCCATCGCCACGAACGGCAGCGCCTCGTTCGGCTTCAACGGTTCGTGGACCGGCAGCAACCCGGTGCCGGCCAGCTTCGCGCTCAACGGCACCACCTGCACCGGCGCCCCACCCACCGACGAGCCGACCACCCCACCGCCGACCACCCCACCGCCGACCACCCCACCGCCGACCACCCCACCCCCGACCACGCCTCCGCCCTCGGCCGGGGTGTTGCAGATGGAGAAGCTGGACCGGGGGCTGGTCAGCGTCCGCTCCGGCAGTGGCAACCTGGTCTCCTGGCGGCTGCTCGGCACTGAGACCTCAGGGGTGTCGTTCAACCTGTACCGGGGTTCCACCAAGGTCAACGCCAGTCCGATCACCGGTGCCACCAACTACCTCGACAGCGGCGCGGCGGCCGGCTCGGCGTACACCGTGCGGGCCGTGGTGGGCGGCGCCGAGCAGGCGGCGTCACCACCGGCGTTGCAGTTCGGCGCGGGTTACCTGGACGTGCCATTGCAGGTCCCGGCCGGGGGTAGCACCCCGAGCGGGGAGAGCTACTCGTACAGCGCGAGCGACGCCTCGGTCGGTGACCTCAACGGCGACGGCAGCTACGAGATCGTGCTCAAGTGGGAACCGTCGAACGCCAAGGACAACTCCCAGTCCGGCTACACCGGCAACGTCTACGTCGACGCCTACACACTCACCGGCACCCGGTTGTGGCGGATCGACCTGGGCCGCAACATCCGGGCCGGCGCCCACTACACCCAGTTCCAGGTGTACGACTACGACGGCGACGGCCGCGCCGAGGTGGCCATGAAGACCGCCGACGGCACCCGCTCCGGCACCGGTCAGCTGATCGGCTCGTCGTCGGCGGACTACCGCAACTCCAGCGGCTACGTGCTGTCCGGTCCGGAGTACCTGACCATGTTCAACGGGCAGACCGGTGCGATCGCCTCCACAGTCAACTACGACCCGCCGCGCGGCACCGTGTCGTCCTGGGGTGACTCGTACGGCAACCGGGTGGACCGGTTCCTCGCCGGCACCGCGTACCTGGACGGACAACGCCCCTCGCTGATCATGGCCCGGGGTTACTACACCCGCGCGGTGATCGCGGCCTGGGACTTCCGCAACGGCACGCTGACCAAGCGCTGGACGTTCGACTCGAACTCCTCCGGAAACGGCGCCGCCGCTGGTCAGGGCAACCATCAGCTCTCCGTCGCCGACGTCGACGCCGACGGCCGCCAGGAGATCGTGTACGGGGCCGCCACCATCGACGACAACGGCCGGCTGCTGCACTCGACCGGCAACGGCCACGGCGACGCCATGCACGTGGGGGACCTGGACCCGGGCCGCGCCGGCCTGGAGGTGTTCAAGGTCGACGAGGACGGCAGCAAGCCCAGCTCCTATTTCGCCGACGCCCGGACCGGTCAGGTCCTCTGGTCCACGCCGGCGTCCGGCGACAACGGCCGAGGCGTCTCCGCGGACATCTGGGCGGGCAGCCCTGGCGCGGAGTCGTGGTCGTCAGCGGTCGCCGGACTGGCGAACACCAGGGGGCAGAACGTCGGGCGCAAGCCGTCCTCGGCCAACTTCCTGGCCTGGTGGGACGGCGACCCGGTGCGGGAACTGCTCGACGGCACGAAGGTCGACAAGTACGGCACCGGTGGTGAGACCCGGCTGCTCGACGGCAGCGGTGTGGCGTCCAACAACGGCACCAAGTCGACGCCGGCGCTCTCCGGCGACATCCTGGGCGACTGGCGCGAGGAGGTGATCTGGCGGACCACCGACAGCCGGGCGCTGCGCATCTACAGCACACCCACGCCGACCAGCACCCGGATCTACACCCTGATGCACGACCCGCAGTATCGGGTGGCGATCGCGTGGCAGAACACCGCCTACAACCAGCCGCCGCACCCGGGGTTCTTCATCGGCAACGGAATGGGCACCCCACCGACGCCGGACATCTACCTACGTTGATGCAACCCCTGGCGGTCCCGAGCGGGGTCGCCTAGGGTGGCAGGCACCGGGCCGCAGCCGCGGAATCCGCTCAGCTCCGGCCCGGTGCGCCACACCGCGGCATTCCCAACCCGTCCCGACCGGGAATGCCGTACCACCACCGGCACCAACATTAGGCACCGTCCGGGTCGGCGGGGTGACGCTGACGTGAAGATCGTGTTTCACGCGCTCCGGCGCAGACCGCCCGCCACCTGCTCGGCGATCAATTCGTACGACCGCACCCGGTCCTGCACGTCGTACACCAGCGTGGTCAGCATCAGCTCGTCCGCGCCGGTGCGCTCCACCAGCTCGGTCAGCTGCCGACGCACCGTCTCCGGCGAGCCCATCGCCTGACCGTCGCGGCGCGCCACGACGAACTCCCGCTCGATCTCCGAGTACGGGTAGGCCGCCGCCTCGTCGGGCGTGGACAGCGGCTCCGGCCGCCCGGAACGCAACTTCAGGAACGACAACGCGCTCGGCCCGGCCAGCCACTCGGCCCGCTCGTCGGTCTCCGCGCACACCGCGTTGACCGCCACCATCGCGTACGGCTTGTCCAGCCACTGCGACGGGCGGAAGTTCTGCCGGTACAGGGCCAACGCCGGCAGGGTGTTCTGCGAGCTGAAGTGGTGCGCGAAGGAGAACGGCAGACCGAGCAGGCCGGCGAGCTGGGCGCTGAAACCGCTGGAGCCCAACAGCCACACGGCCGGCTGCTCACCGCGGCCCGGCGTGGCGATGATCTGCCCCGGCTTCTCCCCGCTGAAGTAGTTCATCAGGTCTGTCAGCTCGCGCGGGAAACCCTCCGCCGACAAGCCCTCCATGGTGCGCCGCAACGCCAGCGCGGTCACCTGGTCGGTGCCCGGCGCCCGCCCGATGCCCAGGTCGATCCGACCGGGGTGCAGCGCCTCCAGGGTGCCGAACTGCTCGGCCACCACCAGCGGCGCGTGGTTGGGCAGCATCACCCCGCCCGACCCCAGCCGGATCGTCGAGGTGTTCGCCGCCAGGTGCGCCAGGAGCACCGCGGGGGCGGAGCTGGCGATCGCTGGCATGTTGTGGTGCTCGGCCACCCAGAACCGGTGGTAGCCCAACTCCTCGGTGCGGCGTGCCAACTCGGTGGTGGCCTGCAACGCCGCGCCAGCGGTGGTGCCCTTGGCGACCGGGGCAAGATCAAGAACAGACAACGGTACGGTGATCACACGGTCAGCCAACCCGTCACCGACCGGCTTTGTTCCAGCATGCGGGTTTTCGTCGGCCACCTCACCCGCCGCTCAGCCCATCCCACGCGCCTGCTCGAAGATCAGACTGGTCTGCGTGTGCTGCACCACCGGGTCCACCGCCAGGTGGTCCAGCACGAAGTCCCGCAACGAGTCGCCGGACGCCGCCCGCACATGCAGCACATAGTCCTCGGCGCCGGCCACGTGGAACACCGACACCACCCCCGGCAGCCGCACCGACCGGGCCCGGAACGCGTCCACCGCCGCCCGCTCGTGCGCTGTCAACCGCACCGACACCAACGCCTGCAACGGCAGGCCGAGCGCCGCCGGATCCACCTCGGCGTGAAAACCACGGATCGCGCCGCGCTCGCGCAGCGCCCGGGTACGCGTCAGACACGTCGACGGCGCCACACCCACCCGCTCGGCGAGCGCATTGTTGGGCAACCGGCCGTCCGCCGCCAGCTCGGTCAGGATCGCGCGGTCCACCTCATCCAGGGCCTGGTACGGCCGCAGATCATTCGGCTCAGGGGGCATTGCGCCATCCTCGCCCGAACTCAACACGGAAACCAACTGGTTTTGCAGAATCATCTGCCGAACCGTTGCCCGCCGGCCGCGAGATGTTCGACCCTACCGCCATGACAACGATGGACACCCGGGCCGTACACGCCGGTCGCGACGACCTCCGCACCCTCGGCGTGCACGTACCACCCATCGACCTGTCGACCACCAACCCGCTGCCCTCAGTCGACGACGGCGGTGCCGCGTACGAGCAGCTCGCCACCGGCGGAACCCTGCCCGCCGACGGCAGCGCCGTCTACCAACGGCTCTGGAACCCCACCGTCGCCCGCTTCGAAACCGCCCTCGCCGAGTTGGAAGGCACCGCCCAGGCCGTCGCCTTCGCCAGCGGAATGGCCGCCCTCACCGCCACCCTGCTCGCCGCTGCCCGCGCCGACCGCCGACACGTCGTCGCTGTCCGACCCCTCTACGGCGGCACCGACCACGTCCTCGCCACCGGCCTGCTCGGCACCACAGTCACCTGGACGCGCCCCGACGAGGTCGCCGCCGCCATCCGCCCCGACACCGCGCTGGTCATCGTCGAGACACCCGCCAACCCCACAGTCGACCTGGTCGACATCGCCGCCCTCGCCGCCGCTGCCGGCGACATCCCACTGCTTGTCGACAACACCGTCGCCACCCCCGTACTGCAACAACCCGCCCGGCACGGCGCCACCCTCGTCCTGCACAGCGCCACCAAGAGCATCGGCGGTCACGGCGACGTCCTCGCCGGCGTCGTCGCCTGCGACGACACCTGGGCCGTACGCCTACGCCAGGTCCGCGCGGTCACCGGCGCGATCCTGCACCCCCTCGGCGGCTACCTGCTGCACCGCGGCCTGCAAACCCTGCCGCTGCGGGTCCGCGCCCAACAGGCCAGCGCCGAGAAACTCGCCGGTTGGCTCGCCGACCACCCCGCCGTACAGCGGGTGCACCACCCCTCGGTGCACGACCCGGCGGCGCTGGTCGGGCGGCAGATGTCCGGACCCGGCAGCCTGCTCGCCTTCGAGGTACGCGGCGGCGCGCCAGCCGCGGCGGCCGTCGCCGGCGCCTGCCGCCTCATCACCCACGCGGTGTCCCTCGGTGGCGTGGACACCCTCATCCAGCACCCCGCCTCACTCACCCACCGGCCGGTCGAGGGCGACGCCAAACCCGCAGCCGCACTGCTGCGTCTCTCGGTCGGCCTCGAAGACCCCGAAGACCTGCGCGCCGACCTGGCCCACGCCCTCGACGTGATCGCCTGAGCCTCAGCGCAGCTCGCGGTTGCCCAGCACCCGCACCGGCGAACCCTGCCGGGCCACCCGCAGCATGGCCCGACCGATCCCGTCGGTAGTGGTGACCTGATTCGGCAGCAACCGACGCAGCACCGGAAACAGCGGACTGGTGACCGCGTAGCCGAACCGGTACCACCGCGTCTTCGACACCGCCCCGTACGTCGGCTGGATGAAACCCGGCCGCGCCGCGTAACCGTTGGGCAGCAGATCCATGATCGCGTTCTCGGCGCGACCCTTGACCCGCGCCCACATCACCCGACCCCGACCCGACGAGTCGGTCCCCTGACCCGAGACGTAGACGAAGGTGACCTGCGGGCTCACCTGCGCGAACAACCGCGCCGCGGCGAGGGGGTAGTCGTAGCTGACCCGGGTGTACGCGGCCTCGTCCAGACCCAGTGAGGACACCCCCAGGCAGTAGAAACACGCGTCGACACCGGTCAACTCGGCCCGCACCGCTTCCAACTCGCCCACGTCCGCGACGGTCAGCTCCCGCAGCTTCGGATCCCGCGCACCGGTTGGCCGCCGACCGACAGTCAGCACCTCCCGCACGTCATCGGCGAGCAGGCACTCGCGCAACACGCCCTGACCGACCATCCCGGTCGCACCGAAGACAACCACCCGCATCAGATCCCACCCCTGTCGCCGCCAGCGTTTCGCCCTGATCGTCAGCCAGGCTCCCAC
This sequence comes from Micromonospora sp. NPDC048947, assembly GCF_040649495.1. Classification (NCBI taxonomy): domain Bacteria; kingdom Bacillati; phylum Actinomycetota; class Actinomycetes; order Micromonosporales; family Micromonosporaceae; genus Micromonospora; species Micromonospora sp. NPDC048947. The sequence goes on along the minus strand of NZ_JBEZFO010000008.1, from coordinate 25,315 downwards.
GGTCGGCGTGATCCGGGGGTGACGGTCAGGACTTGGGGCCGACGTGCCGATCCAGCGTGGCGACGGCGTCGCGTCGCGCCACCGACAGCGAGTTGCGTCGGTTCATCCGCCAGGCGACGCCGAGCAGGTCGAGGGTCCACTGGCAGAGCCCCATGATGTCGGCCGACTCGTTGACGAACATGTAGCGCGGGTAGACGTAAGCCTTGCCGCGCACCGTCACCCGGTTGGCGAACCGACAGCCGTCGGAGTGGAACAGCCCGCGCAGGAAGTCGCCCGGGTGCGCGGCAACGAGTTCGCGCTGCCAGTCGGCCAGGATGATCGGTCGCTCGTGCTTCTTGCCTGGGCCGTGCTGAGGCAACAGGCAGGGCCAGTGCTTGCCGGAACTTTGCACGCTGACGCAGCCGACCTGCTGGACGCGCTGCACCCTCGCGGCGAGCACCGCTCGCATAGCAGCGTCACAGGCCTCGATCAGGCCTGGCCAGCTGTCGCTGCAAGCGATGCGAAGCACCGGGACCCGGGTGGACGTGACGAGATGACCGTCGCCCAGGTAGAGGCCAAGCAGGTATAGGTATGAAGACGGCTCTGTCTGAATGTTGACGTTGGGCCGGCAGCGGAAGCAGCGGGACTCGGTGCCCTGCTGTTGTGGCTCAGCCTGCCCCCTGCACCAGCCTCGGACGGTTGGGTAGGGAAGTCTCAGACGTCTGGCAACCTCGGCGACCGTGCTGCCGGCGAGGTGCTGCTGCCGCGCACGAATGCGTAGCTCAGGTGGATGCACACGACGATTTTGGAACAGCCGTACGACACTTTTGGTGCCCCCGGTGGGATTCGAACCCACACTGTCGGAGGTTTGAGCTCCGCTTCTCTGCCGGTTGGAATACGGGGACGCTTGGCCGAATGCTCTGGTGGCCTCCCATAGGTTACCTACTACGCTGAGGGCGGCGACACCCGGTCGGGTTGGTGTCGGCTTATGACTGGTGGGGGTAGGGCTGGTGGCTGAGACGCCGACGGATGCCGAGCGTAGGCGCGTACTGATCGCCGAGGACGAGGCGCTGATCCGGCTGGACCTCGCCGAGATGCTCGTCGAAGAGGGTTACGAGGTGGTGGGGGAGGCCGGTGACGGCGAGACAGCCGTACGCCTCGCCGAGGAGCTGAAGCCCGACCTCGTCATCCTCGACATCAAGATGCCGATCATGGACGGGCTGGCCGCCGCCGAGCGCATCGCCGGTGCCCGGATCGCCCCGGTGATCATTCTGACCGCGTTCAGTCAGCGTGATCTGGTGGAGCGGGCGCGGGCGGCTGGCGCGATGGCGTACCTCGTGAAGCCCTTCCAGAAGAGCGACCTGGTCCCGGCGGTGGAGATCGCGCTGTCGCGTTACTCGGAGGTCGCGGCCCTGGAGGCGGAGGTCGCGAGCCTGACCGACCGGCTGGAGATCCGTAAGTCGGTGGAGCGCGCCAAGGGCGCGCTGATGACCACGTACGGCATGACCGAGCCGCAGGCGTTCAAGTGGATCCAACGCACGGCGATGGACCACCGGATGACCATGAAAGAGGTTGCCGAGCGGATCCTCGCGGAGACCGCCGGTGGCGAGGTGACCCTGCCGGCACCCTGACCGGCATCGATCCATGCGGCGGCGGGTGGGGGCAGTGCTCGGCGTTCTCGCCGTGCTGGTGGCCGCCTGTGAGGCCTCGGCCTGTCCCGACTGTGCGGAGCCGCTACCGGTCCGGCCGGCCTGGCAGTCGGTGGTCCTGCCGGACACGCCGGGTGTGCCGGGTCGACCGGTGCTGCGCGACGCCACCGCCTGTGCCGACCGGTGGTACGTGGTCGGCGGCGTGGTCGATCCGGCCGGGGGGACCCGCCCGGCCGCCTGGAGCAGCACGGACGCCAATTCCTGGGTGCCGCTGCCGACGGAGCCAGTGACGTTCTACGGCCAGCAGCACGTGCTCTCCGCGGCGGCCTGCCGGGAGGGACGGCTGGCGGCGGTCGGGGCGAAGAGCGGGGGCGTGCACGGCAATCCCCGCACCGGCACCTGGAGGCAGGCGTCGGACGGCACGCTGCACGAGGTGGACGCGCCCTTCGAGCGGTACGCCGGGCCGCGCGCGGTCAACGTGGCCGGGCTGGCGGCGGGGCCGCGGGGCTGGTTGATCGCCGGTAGTCGGATCGACGGTGCTGCGGTCTGGATCTCGGCGGATGCGGCCGGGTTCGCGCTGGTGGAGGGCGCACCAGAGCTGGCCGGTGACGAGCGGGGGCGGACGGCGGCGTACGACGCGGTCGCCGTGCCGTCGGGCTGGCTGATGGTGGGTGCGCTGCTGCCGCCCGGGGGTTCCGCGCTGGTGCCGCTGGCCTGGTCCTCGGCGGACGGCCGGAGCTGGCGGCGGTCCGCCCTGCCGGTGGTGGACGGGCGGGGGCAGGCGCAGCGGGTGGCGGTGCTTGGCGACGTGTCGGTGGCGGTCGGGCCGGTGCGGGCTGGATTCGGCAGTTGGCGGCTGACCGCGCAGGGCTGGCGGCCGGCGGGCGGGTTCGGGGCGGCGGGACCGGGTGTGGCGTCGGCGGCGGGGCTGGTGGCCGTCGGGCACAGGTTGGTGGCGGTGACGAGGGACGGGGACCGTCACGCACTGTGGCTCTCGGTCGATGCGGGCGAGTCGTGGCGGGCGATGACCATGCCGCAGCCGGTCCCGGACAGCGGAGACACTGCGGTCGCGGTGACCTCGACGGGAGATCGACTGCTGTTGGTGGCGGACGATGGAAAAACGTCGCGTGCCTGGTGGACGGGGGTTTCAGACCTCGATCGGTAGCTGACGGAGGCCCACTCGCCGGCCCCGAAGAAACGAAGGTGAAAAAGCTTCACGACCGAAGGTTCTTACAGGGATCGTTTCCAATCCGCCACGGCGTGTAACGGTTCGGTCAACCCGCTCGCTTGGGTCTTACGTCACAGCTCCACGGTGGGATAACGTCCGGCCCCAGACCGGCGACGACGGTCTGGTTCGTCCGCCCCCCGCAAGGGCCAATAGCCAGCGGGTGGTTCGGACCATGGGACGAGGAGGGTTCGGGCCTTGAGGCAAAAGCTCGCGCGCGTTATCGGTGGGGTCGCCATGGTGGCGCTCGTCGCCGGCGGAACCGCATGCTCCAGTGGCGACGATGCGGCAGGCGGGGGCGGTGACGCCTGCGGCAGCAAGATCGCATTCTTCGGCGCGCTGACCGGCAGCTCGGCCGCGCTCGGCATCAACGAGAACAACGGTGTCAAGCTCGCCGTCGACAAGTACAACAAGGAAAACGCCGACTGCAAGGTCGAGCTGGCCTCCCTGGACTCGCAGGGCAGCCCGGACCAGGCACCTGGTCTGGCGCAGAAGGCGATCGACGACACCAAGATCCTTGGCGTCGTCGGCCCGGCCTACTCGGGTGAGTCCGAGGCCGCCGGCCCGCTGTTCAACGAGGCCGGCCTGGTGACCATCACCCCGTCCGCCACCCGGCCGAGCCTGGCCGAGCAGAAGTGGAAGACCTTCTTCCGCGCGGTCGGCAACGACTTCAGCCAGGGCCCGGCGGCCGGCAACTACATGAAGAACGTGATGAAGGCCGACAAGGTCTACGTCATCGACGACCAGTCCGCGTACGGTGCCGGCCTGGCCGACGAGGTCAAGAAGCTGCTCGGCTCGGCGGTTGTCGGCTCGGACAAGGTCCAGGGCGAGGGCAAGCAGACCGAGTTCTCCGGCGTGGTCACCAAGGTCAAGGCCGCCAACGTGAAGGCGATCTTCTACGGCGGTTACTACCAGGAGGCTGGCCTGATCCGTAAGCAGCTCACCGCTGCCGGGGTCACCGCGCCGCTGGTCGCTGGCGACGGCGTCAACGACGGCGCGTACATCACCTCCGCTGGTCAGGCGGCGGCCGAGGGCACCATCCTCACCTGCCCGTGCCAGCCGGCCGCTGAGGCCCGGGGCACCTTCGTGCAGGAGTTCAAGGCGCTCAACGGCACCGACCCGGGCACCTACAGCGACACCGCCTACGACGCGGCGAACATCCTGCTGGCCGGTATCAAGGCTGGCAAGACCACCCGTGAGGGCCTGCTGGAGTTCGTGAAGGGCTACAGCGGCGAGGGTGTCGCGGCGAGCTACAAGTTCACCGAGACCGGCGAGCTGGACCCGGCTCAGGTCAAGGTCTGGGCCTTCAAGGTCACCGGCGGCAAGGTTGTCCCGGACCAGGAGATCCCGAAGTCCTGATGTTGGTCGCTGCTTCGGCGATTGAGTTGTGATCGCGGGTGCGGCCGGGAGCTGCTCGCTCCCGGCCGCACCCCAATTTTCTCTCCAGACGTGATGGAGCGTCCCTCCCTTGGACTTCAATGGACTGTTCTCCAACTTCGGGGAACTCACCACGACCGGCCTGACGCAGGGCGCGATCTACGCCCTGGTCGCGCTCGGCTACACGCTGGTCTACGGCGTGCTGAGACTCATCAACTTCGCTCACTCCGAGGTCTTCATCGCCGGCGCGTTCGCGGCGATCTGGACCTGGAACGGCTTTGGACTCGACCAGAACTCACAGGTCAGCGGGGTTGGATCGATCCTGTTCTACCTGCTGGTGGCGATGATCGTCGCCGCCATCGCCTCGGCGGGCACGGCGACGGTGATCGAGCGGGTGGCGTACCGGCCGTTGCGTAAGCGCAACGCCCCGCCGCTGGCCTTCCTGATCACCGCGATCGGCGCCTCTATCGCGATCTCCGAGGCCTTCGGCATCTGGACCCGCCGACTGCCCGAGGGCGCGCCCAGTCTGGTGAGCAGCAAGCCGCTGTTCCACCTCTTCGGTGTGCCGATCGACTCGGTGCAGCTGCTGACGATTGGCGCGGCGCTGCTGATGATGGTCCTGCTGGACCTCTTCATCAACCGCAGCCGTACCGGCCGGGGCATCCGGGCCGTGGCCCAGGACGCCAACACCGCCGCGCTGATGGGCGTGAACAAGGACCGGATCATCCTGATGGTCTTCATCACCGGTGGTTCCATGGCCGGCGTGGCCGGTCTGCTCTACGACGTGCGGATCCAGACCCTGACCTACAGCGTCGGCTTCCTGCTGGGGCTCAAGGCCTTCACCGCCGCGGTGCTGGGTGGTATCGGCAACCTGCGCGGCGCGCTGATCGGTGGCCTGCTGCTGGGCGTGGTGGAGAACTACGCCGCCGGTCTGTTCGGCAGTCAGTGGAAGGACTTCGCTGCCTTCGCGGTGTTGGTGGTGCTGCTGATGTTCCGGCCTACCGGTCTGCTGGGCGAATCGCTGGGGAGGGCACGGGCATGACGACCGTCCTGGAGAGGGTGCGCTCCGGCCGCGAGGCGGCCGGAGAACGGTGGCGCGGGGCGCCGCGCTGGGTGCGTTGGGCGTTGCTGGTCGCGGTGATCGCGTTCTTCTACGCGCTGCCGAACAGGGAGTTCTACCAGTATCTCGGGCCGATCCCGACCCCTGGTGCGAACTTCACACAGGTGCTGTTCACCGTCTCGATCTACGTGCTGCTGGCCGTCGGGTTGAACATCGTGGTCGGTTTCGCCGGCCTGCTCGACCTGGGCTACTTCGGCTTCTTCGCCGTCGGCGCGTACACCGTCGCGGTGCTGACCTCGCCGAGCAGCAACCTCAAGACGCTCTGGCCGTGGCTGCTCGTGGTGCCGCTGGCGATCGGGCTGACAATGCTCTCGGGTGTGATGCTCGGTACGCCGACGCTGCGTCTGCGCGGTGACTACCTGGCGATCGTGACGCTCGGCTTCGCCGAGATGATCCGGATCGCCGCGGTCAGCTCGGAGTTCCTCAAGGGCCAGCGGGGTTTCAACCAGATCCCGCACCCGCCCGGCAAGTACGCCGACGGCAAGCCGTTCTTCGGCGTGCTGGACGCCCGGCCGTACTACTGGCTGGTGCTCACGCTGATCATCCTGGTGGTGATCGGTGTGCGGAACCTGACGCACAGTCGCGTCGGTCGGGCCTGGATCTCGATCCGGGAGGACGAGGACGCCGCGCAGCTGATGGGTGTGCCGACGTTCAAGTTCAAGCTCTGGGCGTTCGCCTCGGGTGCCGCGATCGCCGGTCTGGCCGGCGCGCTCTTCGCCGGTAAGCAGAACTTCGTCAACTCGCAGAACTTCGAGCTGCTCAACTCGATCATCATCCTGGCGGCGGTGATCTTCGGTGGTTCGGGGAACATCGTCGGCGCGATCGTCGGTGGTGGCCTGGTGGCGTACATGATCGAGCGGTTCCGCGGCATCGAGCTGTTCGGCGTGGAGCTGTACGAGTACCGGTTCCTGATCTTCGGTCTGGTCCTCGTGGTGATGATGATCTTCCGGCCGGAAGGCCTGATTCCGAACCGACGACGGGCGGCGGAGTTCAAAGACCGTCGCAAGGAGGTGATCGTCGGTGAGTGACACCGATCAGACGCCGGCTGTTCCGGCGCAGGCCGGCGCGCCCGCGATGGAAGCGGTCCCCAGCCGGGAGCCGCTGCTGGAGGTCGACGACGTCACGCTGCGCTTCGGCGGCGTGGTCGCGCTCGACAACGTCAACTTCACCCTCTACAAGGGGGAGATCCTCGGGCTGATCGGCCCGAACGGCGCTGGCAAGACCACCTGCTTCAACGCGATGACCGGCATCTACCAGCCCACCAAGGGTGAGATCCGGTTCCGTGGGGGCAAGATCAGCGGGAAGAAGCGCCACCAGATCACCCAACTGGGTATGGCCCGGACGTTCCAGAACATCCGCCTGTTCCCGGAGATGACCGCCCTGGAGAACGTCCAGGTCGGCGCGGACGCGCACCACAAGACCAGTGTGCTTTCCGCTCTGTTCCGGTTGCCCCGGCACCGGCGCGAGGAGCGCGAGGGTCGGGAGAAGGCCGAGCGGCTGCTGGAGTTCGTCGGCATCCGGCACCGGCTGCACGAGTTCGCCCGCAACCTCTCCTACGGGGAGCAGCGGCGGTTGGAGATCGCCCGGGCGCTGGCCACCGATCCGGTGCTGCTCTGCCTGGACGAGCCGGCCGCTGGCTTCAACCCGGCGGAGAAGGAGGAACTGCTCCAGCTCATCCGGCAGGTCCGGGACACCGGCGTGACAGTGCTGCTGATCGAGCACGACATGCGCCTGGTCATGGGCGTCACTGACCGGATCGTCGTGCTGGAGTTCGGAAAGAAGATCGCCGAAGGGCTGCCCGCCGAGGTGCGGGACAACCCGAAGGTGGTCGCGGCGTACCTGGGGGTGCCGGACGATGTTGCTTGAGATCGACGATGTGAGCCTGCTCTACGGGCGGATCCAGGCGTTGCACGGCATCAGCCTGACCGTGGCCGAGGGTGAGATCGTCGCGCTGATCGGCGCCAACGGCGCCGGGAAGTCGACCACCATGCGGGCGATCTCCGGGATTCGGCCGATCGCCACCGGCAGCATCCGTTTCGACGGTGAGGACATCTCCAAGCTCCGGGCGGACCTGCGGGTCCGGCGGGGGCTCTGCCAGGCGCCCGAGGGCCGGGGGATCTTCCCCGGCATGTCGGTGCTCGAGAATCTGGACATGGGGGCGTACACCCGGCGCGACCGCGCCGGCATCGCCGAGGACCTGGCCCGGGTGCTCGATCTCTTCCCCAGGCTGGCGGAGCGACGTAAGCAGGCCGGAGGTACCCTTTCCGGCGGCGAGCAGCAGATGCTGGCGGTCGGTAGGGCGTTGATGAGCCGGCCCAAGCTGCTGCTGCTCGACGAGCCCTCGATGGGGTTGGCGCCGATGCTGATCCAACAGATCTTCGACATCATCAAGGAGATCAACGAGCAGGGCACCACCGTCCTGCTGGTGGAGCAGAACGCGCAGCAGGCGCTTGCCCGAGCGCACCGGGCGTACGTGCTAGAGACCGGCAAGATCGTCAAGACCGGAACCGGCGCCGAGCTGCTGCACGACCCGGCGGTCAAAGAGGCATACCTCGGCGTGGCCTGAGCGGCCGTCACACCCCTCACGCAAGGAGTGCAGAGACATGTTCAATACCAACGGTGCCCGCCGGGCGGCGCTCGGTGCCGCCAGTGCGGCGCTGATCGCCCTCTCGCTGACGGCGTGTGGGGAGAAGGAGAACAGCGGCTCGCCCGGCGCCGGTCCGACCGTCACGGCGGCGGCCGACTCGGCGCTGGCCGGGAAGGTGCCCGACGCGATCAAGGCCGACGGTGTGATCAAGGTCGGCACCGACTCGACGTACGCCCCGGCGGAGTTCCTCGACGCCGACGGCAAGACGGTGGTCGGCTTCGACGTCGAGCTGTTCAACGCGGTGGCGCAGAAGCTCGGTCTCAAGGCCGAGTACGAGTCGTCGCCCTTCGACGCGATCCTGCCCGGTGTCGACTCGGGCAAGTACGAGATCGGTGTCTCGTCGTTCACGATCAACGCCGAGCGGCTCAAGAGCGTCAACATGGTGAGCTACTTCTCCGCCGGCACCCAGTGGGCGACCAAGGCCGGCAACGCGGCCAAGATCGACATTGAGAACGCCTGCGGCAAGAAGATCGCCGTGCAGACCGGCACCGTGCAGTTCGACGACATCACCGCCCGGTCGAAGAAGTGCACCACCGGCGGCAAGCCGGCGATCACCATCGACCAGTACCAGGCGCAGAGCGACGCCACGGCCGCGGTCTTCAGCGGCAAGAACGACGCCATGCTGGCCGACTCGCCGGTCGGGGCGTACGCGGTGAAGCAGAGCAACGGCGCGCTGGAGCTGGTCGGCGAGATCTACGAGTCCGCCCCGTACGGCTACGCCGTCAAGAAGGACCAGACCGCCTTCGCCGAGGTGCTCAAGGAGGCCGTCCAAGCGGTCATCGCTGACGGCTCGTACCAGACCGCGTTGAAGAAGTGGGGCGTCGAGGGCGGCGCCATCACCTCCTCGGCGCTGAACCCCGCCAGCTGACGCATGTCGTCGGAAACGGACACAACCGAACGGGCACGGCCGGAACCCATCCAGGCCGTGCCCGTCCGGCATCCCGGACGTTGGGTCGCGGTCGCCGTGATCGGGGTGCTGGTGGCCATGTTCGTCCACCTGCTGGTGACGAACAAGGCGTTCAACTGGGCGTTCATGGTCGACGAGATGTTCCGGCCGCCGATCATGGAGGGTCTGCGCGGTACCCTCGCGCTGACAGTGCTCGCGATGGTGATCGGGGTCAGTCTCGGCGTTGTCGTCGCGATCATGCGGTTGTCGGAGAACCCGATCCTGCGGGGCGTCTCCTGGGCGTACACCTGGTTCTTCCGGGCGGTGCCCCGGCTGGTGCTGGCGATCCTCTTCGGCAACCTCGGCATCCTCTGGGCCCGGATCGAGTTCGGGCTCCCGTTTGATCGGCAGATCGGCGCGCTCTTCGGAGTCGACGACTTCGAAGCACGCCTGTTCGGCTTCTCCGCGCTGGAGATCCTCACCGGATTCGTCGCCGGCATGCTGGCCCTCGGGCTCTCCGAGGCGGCGTACATGGCCGAGATCGTTCGGGCCGGGATCCAGTCGGTGGATGAGGGGCAGACCGAGGCGGCGCAGGCGCTGGGCCTGAGCCGTACCCAGATCCTGCGCCGCATCGTGCTGCCGCAGGCGATGCGGGTGATCATCCCGCCGACCGGCAACGAGACCATCGCGATGCTCAAGGACACCTCGCTGGTGGCCTTCGTGCCGGTCTCCACCGAGCTGTTCTTCCAGCTCAAGGCCGTGGGTAACCGGACCTTCCAGGTCTTTCCGATGTACGTGGCGGCCTGCCTGTGGTACTTGCTGCTGACCAGCGTCCTGCTCGTCGGGCAGTACTACCTGGAGCGGCACTTCTCCAAGGGGTTCGGCCGGAGCGCCCAGGCGAAGATCAGACTGCGCGGGATCACCGCGGAGGCCGGCGGTAGCACGAGCGAGGCGGGTCGGTGATGACGCAGGTGACGACACCGGCGGAGGCCGAGGGAACTGCGGGCGACGGCGTGATGGTCCGTGCTGAGCAGGTGCACAAGTCGTTCGGGTCGGTGGAGGTGCTCAAGGGCATCGACCTGGAGGTCCGCAGCGGCGAGGTCTGTTGTCTGCTCGGGCCCTCCGGCTCGGGCAAGTCGACGTTTCTGCGCTGCATCAACCACCTGGAGAAGATCAACGCCGGCCGGATCCGGGTGGACGGCGACCTGATCGGTTACCGGGAGCGGGGCGGCAAGTTGCACGAGATGCGGGAAAAGGAGATCGCCAGCCAGCGCCGCGCGATCGGCATGGTGTTCCAGCGGTTCAACCTCTTTCCGCACATGACCGCCCTGCAGAACGTCGCCGAGGCGCCGGTGCTGTTGGGCCGGGAGCGCAAGGCCGCCGCCCGGGACCGGGCCGCCGCGCTGCTCCAGCGGGTCGGGCTCGGCGACAAGCTGGGCAACTACCCCGGTCAGCTCTCCGGCGGGCAGCAGCAGCGGGTGGCCATCGCGCGGGCCCTGGCGATGCAGCCGAAGCTGATGCTCTTCGACGAGCCCACCAGCGCGCTCGACCCGGAGCTGGTCGGCGAGGTGCTCGACGTGATGAAGGACCTGGCCCGCGACGGCATGACGATGATCGTGGTGACCCACGAGATCGGCTTCGCCCGGGAGGTCGGCGACTCGCTGGTCTTCATGGACGACGGTGTGGTGGTGGAGTCCGGCGCGCCGCGCGAGGTGATCGCCAACCCCCGGCACGACCGGACGAAGGCGTTCCTGGCCAAGGTGCTCTGAGCCGGTACCCGGCGCGGCCGATCCGACGGCCCCGCCGGGCATGGTGCTGTCGGAGTGGCCTGAGTTGTCGAACCTGTGAACCGGCCGGCAGGAAACCTGCCGGCCGGTTCGTCGCCTTCGAGTCGAGCCCGTTCGTTTGCTGCGGACCCGACCCTCTCTGCCTGGCCTTTCCACACGTCGTTGCAGGCGTGCTACCGACCGCTCGTGGATATCGGTGTGACCAGGTTAACCACGTCATCGAGCCGGATCGTCAACGCCGCCACCAGCAGCGCAAACGGGGCCGTGATGGCCACCGAGCCGAGGTTCGTGTTGGGTTGCCACAGAACTGCGTAGACCCCTAACAGGCTGATCAGAGCTAACGCGGCGTTACGGATCACGTGAAGCCAGCCGAAAGGGACCGATGCACTGCCACCGAAGCAGCGGCAGGAAGCTGTCACCCCCCGCCGGAGGGCTGTGGCGATGGTGACTGCGAATCCACCCAGCAACGCCCCGGCTAGGCCGAGCCCACCGGCCATCAGAGATGGCGCTGGCAGCGAAACGAGCAGCGCGCACACAGCGAGCTCAGCTGCGACCACCGTCACCGCCGCAGGCCGGACCATGCGCGCCGGCAGCAGGCGCAGTGCCGCCACGGAATCCACGAACTCGTGAAAGCGCCGCCTGTCACGGATCTTGCTGACGATCGCGACAAGAAAGATCACCAAGATGAGACATCGAATGAAGGCGCCCACATAGGACACTGCCTTCTCCTCCCCATAGTTCAGAATCGTGCGGGCGCTGGTCCGGAGCGCCGGCATGACCCGCTGGCCACGGAGGCGTACCCCCCACATCGTCCTCTTTGCGCTCTCGCTAACGGTGCGATCAAAACGATCCCCCCGAACTCAGGGCTCGCCGTACCGGTCCGAGAATCCGGTCGCCCGGGACGACGCCGAAGACGCGCGAGTCGAGGCTGTCCTGCCTGTTGTCCCCGAGTAGCACGAAATGCCCTGGGGGAACGCGTGCCCCGTCGCCTTCTGCCGCTTCCGGCGGATGCACCGACCCGGTCCCGTCGTCCCTCTTCAGGCGAACGCCCGGCGGCATCGGATCACCCGGACCAGCGACGGCCCGCTTCACGATCCACCGTCGGCCGGCGGGCGGAGGGGACCCGACGGTCAGCGGCGAGGTCGACCATTCGCCGTCGATGGGCTTCTCGGCGACTACCACCTGACCGACCAACACCTTGCTGTGCGGGACGCGACGGACGAGAACACGGTCGCCTGGGTCGATCGTTGGCACCATGGACCAGCCGTCCACCGTAACCAGCACCCATCCAGCCCGCGCCCAGGTCAGAAGCCCTCCGAGTGCCAGCCCAACGGTCGCGGCCAGCGTCGCCACTATCACCATCGACTGACCCATTCAGCTTGGAGTTGGCTGGTAGCCGGCGGCCTGAAGGTTGAAGAGCCGGGCGTACGCGCCCTGGTTCGTGAGCAACTCCTGGTGGCTGCCCTGCTCGGCGATCACGCCGTCACGAAGCACGACGATCTGGTCGGCGTCGCGAATGGTGCCCAGCCGATGCGAGATCAGCAGCGTCGACCGCCCTGCTCGTAGTCCGCGCAACCGCTGGTGCAGATCTGCCTCGGCCTCCGCGTCCAAGCCCGCGCTGGGTTCGTCGAGGATCAGTAGGTCGCGCTCGGCGCGCAGGAACGATCGAGCGAGCGCCAACCGTTGCCATTGGCCGCCGGAGAGCAACACACCGGATTCGACACCGTCTCCGTCTGCCGGGTCCGCGAAGAGTCTGGTCAGTTGGGTGTCGTACCCGCGTGGCAAGGCGGTTACCGCCTCATGTGCGCCAGCTCGCTTGGCCGCGACGGTGATCCTGCCGCGGTCGTCGAGGACGTTGATGTCGCCTACGCCGATGTTCTCGGCAGCCGAGAGGTCGTATGACACAAAGTCCTGGAATGTCGCACCGATCCGGTTGCGCAATTCGTCGACCGACAGTTCCCGGAAGTCAGTGCCGTCCCAGCAGAGATTACCTTGGACCGGGTCGTAGAACCGGGCCAGCAACTTGACGATGGTGCTCTTTCCGGCCCCGTTGAGCCCGACAAGGGCCACCGTCTGGCCTTGTGGGATGGTCAGGTCTACGCCGCGCAAGACCCACGGGTGCCCTTCCCCGTACCGAAACCAGACGTCACGCAGTTCGATGCCCTGACGCAGTGCCCGCACCGGTTTTGGATTGGCAGCCAGGGTCAGATCCGGCGTGGCGTTCAGAACCTCTCGGTAGTGGGTGAAGCGCAGCAGTGCCTGGTGGGCGTCAGCGAAGCGGCTGATACCAGTCGCGACCGCAGCCTGCACTCCGGCGACAGCGGCGATGAGGATGGTGACATCGCCGGCGCTCAACTGGCCTCTCCGGGCGGCCAGGACGGCCCAGATCAGACCGGCGCCTGCTACGCCGGCGGACGTGATCGCCAGCCCCGTCTGTACAAGCACTTCCCGGCGGTCCATCCGGCGGTTGGCACGATTCAGCGTACGCAGCTCGGTGAGCATCCGCTGACCGAACAGGCCGCCCAAGTTCAACAACCGAATCTCCTTGGCAGCCGTCAAACCAGTCAGCAGATCGGCATAGAAGAACTGACGCCGTTCGGCCGGAGTGAGCTTCCACCTCAGGGCCGCCCGTTGCCGCGACAACCGCAGTTCGGCGTGCGCAATGGGGACGGCGGCTAACGAGAGGAACCCCGCCATCCAGGGGTTTAGCAGGGCCAACGCGATGGCGAAGCCGGCGACTGTGACCAGACCGCGCATGAGGTCCAAGCCGCCGCTACCGACCGCGATCGGGGCGTTCCGACCGGCTTCGTTGGCGAGGCTGAGATGATCTCGAAATGGCGGGTTCTCCAACCGAGCGAGGCCGGGTAGCCGGTTGACCGCCTCGTACAGCTCTGCCTGGGACCGCATAGCTACAGCGCGCCGCCACTCGGCCTCCACGTGGCGCTGCAGGTGCGGCAACGTGGCCACGGCGATCCCAACCGCGGCTAGTCCGATTGCCATCCCCACGACCGCGGCGACTTGCCCGCTCCCATCGCCGGTGAGGCGGTCGACGACCAGCTTGGTGAGTACGCCCACGCTCACCGGCACCACGCCAGCGGCAACGGCAAGTAGTGCCTGGGTAGCGGCCACTGTAGGCGCCGACCGATAGGCTAGGCGGACCGCGTCGGTGACGAGCAGACGATCTACCCGCCGTCGCTGCCGAGGCGTGTTCATGCGAATACCGGTGTGGCCAGCTCGGTCCAACCGCTGCCACTGCGATGGACCTTGCCAGACGGGTCGAGGAGACACCAGCTAGGGAAGGCGCGCACTTCAAAGGCGGTGGCGAGGTCACCGTCGATGTCCTCTATGACCACGCGGGCGATTGCGGTCACTTGGTCGGCCAACCCGGAAGCCTCCGGCCCGCCCCCGCTCACGACCGCGAGGACCTGGTCGGGCCCGCCGGGAAACGCTGCCGCCTGAGCGACGAATCGGGGGAGAGCATCGGTACATGCTGAACAACCAGTGGAGAAGAAGGCGACCAAGGTGCCACCGGTTAGATCGCTTCGGCGCAACGGTCGACCGTCGGTGGTGGTGACCGCGAAGTCAGCTGGGAGCCGGCCGGCCCTGATGACATCTGAGCCTTCGACATGCCGGAGGGCCGCAAGCGCGTCGGTGTGTTCTCGTAGCCGGCGAATGACGGCCAGCGTGAGCAGCAGGTTCAGCGCGCCCAGGGCGCATGCCAGGACCACGGCGGTGACAAGGTAGGGCGCCATGTCGCTCCTCTTGGTTCGTGGAGGCGAGCCCGTCGGCGCACTCCCGAAGGTGGACACAGCCGAACGGCGACCGTGTTTGGATAGGAGCCGCCTGACCGGCTCGTGGCTCGGTGGCGAGTCATGCTTGGCCACCGAGCCACGAGCGATCAGCTGCTCGGGACGCTGTCCGTCAGGTCAGCAGTGGTCCTGAATGATGAACCAGGCACTGCAGCCTCCGTTGCTGCAGCAGGTCCGCTGCCAGAGAAAGTTGTGGTCGCACTTCCTCTCTTGCCTTTCGTTGGCGCAGGGATCCGCGGCGGCGTTCGCCCGAGGGGCGACGAGTCCCAGCAGCCGGTCGCCCACAGAGTTGATGAATTTGATCATTTGTTCACCTCCTTCGATCGGTACGTCAACCATCGTGGATCTTCCGGTTGGCCATCGACTGGACGCAGAATGGACGACCTGAGCGTCAGCAGCCGCCGCCAGGGCGGCAACACGGCCACGGGGGTGCGCCATGGAGTCAGAACGCGGTTCGAAAGACTTGCAAATTGCCCTTTTAGGTCCGGTTCGTCTCTGGAGGGCCGGCGTCGAACTGCCGGCTGGCCCACCGCAGAGGAGGTCAGTGCTTGCGCTCCTTGGACTGGCCGAAGGGCGGATGGTCGGGCTGGGCGAGATAGTGGACGCGTTGTGGCCGGAAGGGCCGCCGAGGAGAGCCCTCAACATCATCCAGACTCACGTGAAGCACCTTCGCCGTATGTTGGAACCGGATCGCCCGCCACGGGAGGCGAGCCATCGGCTACCGTTCGTGGGCTCTGGGTACCGGCTGGACGTGGATTCGGCCGCCATCGATCTGCTTGAATTCCGGCGGCTGGTGAGCGACGCGCTGACGGCCCGGAGCGACGGTGACCAAGCGCGGGTCTGGGAGCTCACCGGTAAAGCCCTGCGGCTGTGGCAACCGCCCGCGGCGGATCTGCCGGCGCTGACCGGGAATCCGAAAGTGGCCGCGTTGGACATCGAGGCTCAGTTGTTGCTGTCCTGGCGAGTTGACGCGGCGATCCTCGAGGGCCGGGCGGAGGAGGTTTTGGCCGCGGTCCGGAAGCAGGCACACGATCGGCCTCTGGATGAACACAGCCAGGTGCACCTTATGCGGTGCTACTTCGCCTTAGGTCGTCGGGCGGACGCCTTCGCCGTTTTCGACAAAGCGCGAAAGCTGCTGGTGAGCGAGCTCGGTGTGCATCCCGGCGCGGGACTCGTCGATGCCTATCACGAGTTGCTCGAGTCCGAGCGGCCTGCCGACGAGCAGCTGCGGGCGGCCCCCGCGTCGCCGGTCACGGTAGCCTCGCCCGCTCTCGGCAATCCACCACGGTGGCCGCTGCTGCCGGCGCAACTGCCGCCCGATGTCGTCCACTTCACGGGGCGGGCCGAGCAGTTGAGCTGGCTCGATGGACTGGTGGCGGTCCTCGAAAACCGATGCGGGACGGTCACGATCACCGGGACTGCTGGTGCAGGCAAGACCACGCTTGCGGTGCATTGGGCACACCGGGCCTCGAAGTGGTTCCCCGACGGGCAGCTCTTCGCCGACCTCGAGGGCTTCGGTGCGAGCGGCGGATTGGTCGGGCCGGACGAGGTCGTGCGGGGTTTTCTCACCGCACTGGGCGTCGCGTCCGATCGCATTCCAGTCGACCTGAGCGCGCGGATTGGTCTTTATCGGAGCCTCCTCGCCGGACGGCGAATGCTGATCCTGCTGGACAACGTGCGCCGGGCCGACCAGGTCGGTTCACTCATACCCGGCTCGGCCGGTTGCATGGTCCTGATAACTAGCCGTAACGAGCTACCCGCCCTGGTGATGAACGGGGGAAGGCCGCTTGTCCTGGGCTTGATGAACGACGCCGAGGCGCGGCAGCTGTTCACGAGCCGGATCGGTGCGGAGCGACTGACTGGTGGGTCTGAGGTCATCGATCAGCTCGTTGCCACGTGCGCCGGGCTGCCGTTGGCGTTGGCTATCTTGGCGGCGCGTGCCAGCACTCAGCCACAGCTCTCGCTCTCGGCACTCGCCGACCAGCTGCGCCAGGGATCCGACGACCTTGCCGCCTTCGCCGACGAGGACGGCGCCTTCGATGTAAGGACCGTCTTCTCGTGGTCGTACCGGATTCTCCCGGCTCAGGCGGCTGAGTTGTTTCGGCTTCTCGGGCTGCATCCCGGACCAGAGATCTCCCTCTCCGCCGCAGCCGCTCTGGTTGGGGTTCCCGCCAAACAGATCCGTCCGGTGTTGGCCCACCTGGCTAGGGCGCACCTGGTGAACGAGCGGTATCCCGGCCGCTACGTCTGTCATGAACTTCTGCGCACGTACGCGGCGGAGTTGGCCGGGTCGGAGGAGTCCGAGGTAGTCCGTCGAGCCGCGCTGGGAAGGCTTATCCGCCACTACGCCCGTATGGCCGCGATTGCCGATCGGCTGATCGCGCCGTACCGCCATCCAGGGCGACCTGCCGCAAGATTCGATGTTGTCCTGTCGATGGATTGTGGCGAGGTGGATCAGCCGTTCGGCGACATCGACACGGCGTTAGCCTGGTTCGCCACTGAATACCAAGTGCTGCTCTTGGTGATTGAGCAGGCTTTCCGATGCGGCTTCCACCAAGAGGTGTGCGAGCTAGCTTGGAATCTGACCTCCTTTCTCGACCGGCGAGCCTATTGGCAGGACCAAGCGGTGGTGCAGCGGACCGCGTTGGCGGCTGCCCGGCAGTTGGGTGATCTGGCATTGGAGGCCCGCACTCACCGGGGGCTCGCCCGTGCGTACCTGAGGCTGGGCCGGTATGAGGATGCCGCTCACGAGTTGCGGCAGGCACTCGGGCGATTCGAGGCGCTCGGCGACGACGCCGGCCGGGCGAGTGCCGAATTGAGCCTTGCGGACCTGTGCGAGCGGCGGGGTCGTATTCGGGAGGCGCTCGCACACGCGGAAAGGGCCTTCGCCCTTTTCGGTGGGGCTGGCTACCAGCCGGGGCAGGCCAACGCGTTGAACGCGGTCGGCTGGTGCCACGCACGCCTTGGTGATCATGCGCGGGCACTGGCAGACTGTGCGCGAGCGCTACGGCTGCAGCGGCTGCTCGGCGATCACCGCGGGGCAGCTTATTCCTGGGACAGCATCGGCTATGCCAACCACGGACTGGCACGGTATCGACCCGCCGTCCGCAGCTTCCAGGAAGCCCTCGCGCTGTTCCGAGAGGTGGGCGATCGCTTCGCTGAGGCCGGGTCGCTGGCCCGGCTGGGTGACGCGCGCCAAGCGGCAGGCGACCGCGCGGCCGGTCGGGCGGCCTGGTCGCAGGCGTTGACCATCCTGACCGAGCTTGGCCATCCAGGGGCCACCGAGGTCCGGGCCCGGTTGGCCGGCTGACACCGGCGGCTGAACGGCGGGCTAGATGGCTTGTCCGGTTCGGAGGCGCCGCGACCGCGACGTTGTCTGGCCCCGCCGGGCCGCCCGCCTGCGCACGAGTGACGGACGGCTTGCTTCTGGCGAGCGACGGGTGAGACAACATGTAGGGCAGTTACTTATACGCTGCACGTCCATGGAGCAACCGCCGATGAAGGCCCGAAGCCCGAGCCTCTTGGCGACGGTTGGTATGGCAAGCGCCCGATGCCGGGGATGGGCGATGCGACGTCGCGTGTGGCTCGACCCCTTCGGGCCGTGGTGTCGTGGGCTTGTCGGTGCGACGGGCTAGAGTCGCTGCCGTGACAGCTACGACACCGCGCCTGCTTCTCGTTGACGGACATTCCATGGCATACCGGGCGTTCTTCGCCCTGCCTGTGGAAAACTTCTCCACCACGACGGGGCAGCCGACCAACGCGGTGTACGGCTTCACCTCGATGCTGATCAACGTGCTGCGCGACGAGCAGCCCACCCACATCGTCGTGGCCTTCGACGTCTCCCGCCACTCCTTCCGCACCGACAAATACGCGGAGTACAAGGCCGGCCGCAGCGAGACCCCGACCGACTTCAAGGGCCAGGTCAGCCTGGTCAAGGAGGTCCTGGCCGCGCTGCAGATCCCGGTGGTCGAGAAGGAGGGCTTCGAGGCCGACGACGTCATCGCCACGCTCGCCACCCAGGCCCGCGACCAGGGCATGTCGGTGCTGATCAGCAGCGGTGACCGCGACGCCTTCCAGTTGGTCGACGAGCAGATCACCGTCCTCTACCCGCGTAAGGGCGTCTCCGACCTGGCCCGGATGGACCCGGCGGCGATCGAGGCGAAGTACGGCGTTCCGCCACAGCAGTACCGGGACCTCGCCGCGCTGGTCGGCGAGACCAGTGACAACCTGCCCGGCATCCCGGGCGTCGGCCCGAAGACCGCGGCCAAGTGGATCACCACGTACGGCGGGGTGGAGGGCGTGATCGCCCGAGCCGACGAGATCAAGGGCAAGGCCGGCGACAGTCTGCGGGAGCGGCTCGCCGACGTGATCCGCAACTACGAGATCAACTGTCTCGTCTCCGACCTGGAGCTGCCGCTGCGCCCGGAGGACACCCGCTGGACGGGTTGGGACCGGGAGGCGGTGCACCAGGTCTTCGACACCCTGGAGTTCCGCATCCTGCGCGACCGCCTCTACCAATACCTGGAGGCGGTCGAGCCGGAGGCCGAGTCCGGCTTCGACCTCACCGGTGAGGTGCTCACCGAGTCGGGCGCGCTGGCCGGCTGGCTGACCACGCACGTTCCGAGCGGCACCCCGGTCGGGTTGGCGGTCAAACTCGACACCGGCCCCAACCGCCGGCACACCGCCTCGATCACCGGTCTCGCGCTGGCCACCGCCGGCGGCGCGGCGGCCTGGGTTGACCCGGCGCAGCTCGACCCGACCGACGAGGGCGCCCTGGCCAGCTGGTTGGCCGACGAGCAGCGCCCCAAGGTGCTGCACGACAGCAAGCCGGCCGTGCTGGCCTGCGCCGCGCACGGCTGGCAGCTCGCCGGCACCGTCCGGGACACCCAGATCGCCGCGTACCTGGCCCGCCCCGATCAGCGGTCCTACGACCTGACCGACCTGGCGCTGCGCTACCTGCACCGGGAGCTGCGGGTGGACGTCCCGGAGTCCGGCCAGCTCACGCTCGACGGCCTCGGCGACGAGGGGGTGGTCGAGCAGAACCTGATGCTCCAGGCCCGCGCCACCCTCGACCTGGCCGACGCTATCGACGCCGAGCTGTCCCGCGACGGAGAGCAGTCCGCCCGGCTGATGGCCGGCGTGGAACTGCCGTTGATGCGGGTGCTGGCCACCATGGAGAGCACCGGCATCGCCGCCGACACCCACTATCTCTCCGAGCTGGAGGCCCACTTCGCCGCCGAGGTGAAGGCCGCCGCGCAGGGCGCGTACGAGGCGGTGGGTCGGGAGTTCAACCTCGGCTCGCCCAAGCAGTTGCAGGAGATCCTCTTCACCGAGCTGGGTCTGCCGAAGACCAAGAAGATCAAGACGGGCTACACCACCGACGCCGACGCCCTGCAGTGGCTCTACGCGCAGCAGCCGCACGCGGTGCTTGCCCACCTGCTGCGTCACCGGGACGTTGCCAAGCTGAAGTCGACGGTCGACGGGCTGCTGAAGTCGGTCTCCGACGACGGCCGGATCCACACCACCTTCAACCAGACAGTGGCGGCCACCGGCCGGCTCTCCTCCACCGAGCCCAACCTGCAGAACATCCCGATCCGCACCGAGGAGGGCCGTCGGATCCGTCGGGCCTTCGTGGTGGGCGACGGCTACGAGTGTCTGCTCACCGCCGACTACAGCCAGATCGAGATGCGCATCATGGCGCACCTCAGCTCGGACGACGCGCTGATCGACGCGTTCAACTCCGGCGCCGACTTCCACGCCGCCACCGCCTCGTCGGTCTTCGGCGTGCCGCTCGACGAGGTCACCCCCGACCAGCGCCGCAAAATCAAGGCCATGAACTACGGCCTGGCGTACGGCCTGAGCGCCTTCGGCCTGTCCCAACAGCTCAGCATCAGCACCGAAGAGGCACGCGGGCTGATGGAGAACTACTTCGCCGGCTTCGGTGGCGTGCGCGACTACCTCCAGCAGGTGGTCGCCCGGGCCCGCCAGGACGGCTACACCTCCACCATCCTCGGCCGACGCCGCTATCTGCCCGACCTGGTCAGCGACAACCGGCAGCGCCGTGACATCGCGGAGCGGATGGCGCTCAACGCCCCCATCCAGGGCTCCGCCGCCGACATCATCAAGGTGGCGATGCTGCACGTCGACACCGCGCTCCGCGAGGCCGGGCTCGGCTCACGGATGCTGTTGCAGGTGCACGACGAACTGGTCTTCGAGGTCGCGCCCGGCGAGCGGGAGTCGTTGGAGGCCCTGGTCCGCCAGGAGATGGGCGGGGCGTACCCGTTGTCGGTGCCGCTGGAGGTGTCCGTCGGTCTGGGTCGGGACTGGAACAGCGCCGACCACTGATGAGGTTGCGGTGTGGGGGTTCCGGGGCAGCCCGACCCACTCCGGGCGGTCAGGCTTGATCCCTGCGTGGGTCGGGCTGCCCCGGAACCCCTGACCGGGTCGTCCTGGTCGGTGTGGTTACTTCAGGGGGTCGTGGCCCCAGTTCATGAGCGACCAACGCCACTTGGTGTCGCGAACGTTGCCAGCGGGGCGCTGCGCCATGTGCCGGCGCACGTAGCCGACGACCTTGCGCATGTGCTTGTAGTCGCCGTCGGACAGGTCACCGCGTTTGCGGCGGAGCAGATTGATGATCTTCCGCCCGGATTCGTGTCCGACGGACTCGCCGCCACCAGCACGACCACCCTTGTGCCAGCCGACCTGCTTCGACTCGTCGGTCTCCAGCCATGTGGACAGCTCACCGGGCTTCATGTTCACCGCTTCGGTGAACTCCCGGTAGGTGTCCCGGCCGTCGTCACCTCTGCTCATGGCGCAGCGCCTCCGGCCGGTGGGCCACGTCGCGGCCCGTGCCGTCACTGCGGACCCGGTACTGCGGGTCGTCGGGGGCCGCGTTCACGGCCCGCCCGCGGATCCGCGTCCGCTCGGTGATCGTCCCTTGCACCACGCCGTACGCGCGGCTGCCGTGGGCCGACCAGGAGACATGGTCGCCCTTGTGAAATCTCGGTTCGGCCATGGCCCTCGGCTACCCGGGGCGGCCAGGCCGAAACGACTACGGCGTGATCTCGGCGACCGGCAGCTTGATGTCGAACGGCTCGGTCAGCTCGATCACGTCGGCGCCGTCGGCGACCAGCTCGTACTGCCGCTCACCGCCCGGCCCCACCCGATCGCCGATCCGGTACGCGTACACGTGCACCGGGTCCTGCTCGATCCGCCAGTAGAACGGGATGCCGGCGGCGGCGTACTCACCCGGCTTCGCGAACCGGTCGATCCGTCGCGTGCCCGGCGAAACGATCTCCACGGCGAGAACGACGTCCGCTGGCCGCAGAGTAGATCGGGTGGTCGGCACCTCAGCGCGGTAGACCAGCACGTCTGGTTGACGGCTGGTGTTGGGGCTGAGCCCGACTCCAACGGCCTGCGAGACTCGCAGGTGAGCCGGTGCGTGCGTGTGGAGCCACATACGCAGCAGAAACGAGATGTCTTGGTGGCCCAGGGTGGGGGAGGGTGTCACCTGGATAACTCCGTCGACGAGTTCGACGCGGGGGGCGTCGTCCGGCAGGGCGAGCAGGTCCTCCAGCGTGTAGTCGGCACGCTGCTGCCGCATCGGGTCCGGACACCAGGGGCCAGGTGATGTCGGGATGGGCTCGGCGCTCATGGGGCCGAGCCTACCGGCGATCGATGGCTCGCACGTCGGACAACGGGTGCGGCGCGCTCACCCGGCGGGCTTCTCGGTGACGAAGATGGCGGTGCCGGGGAACAGTCGTCCGCGAAGCGGGCTCCACTGCCCCCAGATCCCCTCGTGTCCCTGCGGCCACTCCGGCTCTACCAGGTCCAGCAGCCGGAACCCGGCGCCGACCAGCTCGCGGATCCGGTCGCCGAGGGTACGGTGCTGCTCGACGTAGGTGGCCACGCCGCTCTCGTCCTGCTCGACGTACGGGGAGCGGTCGAAGTACGAGTGCACTGCCGTCAGGCCGCCCTCGCCGGGGTCGTCGAGGAAGATCCACCGCATCGGGTGGGTCACCGAGAACACCCATCGGCCGCCGGGGCGTAGCACCCGGTGCACCTCGGCGAGCAGCGCCGCCGAGTCGTCCACGAACGGGATCGCGCCGAACGCGGTGCAGGCGACGTCGAACGACCGGTCGGCGAACGGCAGGGCGAGCGCGTCGGCCTGCACCAGCGGTACGCGTACCCCGGTGCGGTCGGCGGCCTCGGCGGCGTGCCGCAACATGCCGGCGGACAGGTCGAAGGCGACCGGCCGGGCACCCTGGGTGGCGAGCCAGCGGGCGGCGGCCGCGGCGCCGGCGCCCACCTCCAGCACCCGCCGCCCCGACACGTCGCCGAGTAGCCGGGCGTCGGCCTCGCGCAGGCCCTCGGGGCACCACACGAAGTCCACGTCGCCGAGGAACGCGCCGTGTTCGGCCTGGTAGTCGTCGGCGTCGGTGTCCCACCAGCCGCGGTTGGCGCGCCGGGCCTCGGCGTCACCCACCCGGCGCCGGGTAACCCGGCTGTCGTCATCCACGCGCTCACGCTAGGCCCTGCCACCCCATCGGGTACGGCGGCGCGTCCACGATCCACGCGACTCCTCGCGGGCGGGCGCGGCCGGAGGGGCCGGAGGGGCCGTTGTGACGCAGGAGACAGCAGGGGTCCTTTCCGGGCGATTGTTCGGCTTTCGCAGGTCATCGCACGAAGAGAAGCCGGGAGGGCTTGCACGCTGTGGTAATGCGCACGGTAGGCTAGACGATGCGCTCGCGGATCGCGTTGCCTCGGCAGGGAGCAGGTGCGCGGTCGACGGAGCCACATCATGATCTCACTAGGCGATCGTTCGGTGTGCCCGGCGACGGATCCGCTGGCGCGAACAGGTCACTGCGACACACCAGCCTGCTGTGACAACCCACCGACCGGAGCAACCGCCCACATGACGAGCAGCATCGAGGCCCCCTCGAGCGCCACCCGGGTCACCCACGACGATCTCGGTTCCGAGGAGGCATTCCTCGCCGCGATCGACGAGACCATCAAGTACTTCAACGACGGCGACATTGTCGAAGGCACCGTCGTCAAGGTCGATCGGGACGAGGTCCTGCTCGACATCGGCTACAAGACCGAGGGTGTCATCCCCTCTCGGGAGTTGTCGATCAAGCACGACGTGGACCCCGCCGAGGTTGTGACGGTTGGCGACCACATCGAGGCCCTGGTCCTCCAGAAGGAGGACAAGGAGGGTCGTCTGATCCTCTCCAAGAAGCGGGCACAGTACGAGCGGGCCTGGGGCACGATCGAGAAGATCAAGGACGAGGACGGCGTCGTCCGCGGTTCGGTCATCGAGGTGGTCAAGGGCGGCCTCATCCTCGACATCGGGCTGCGTGGCTTCCTGCCCGCGTCCCTGGTCGAGATGCGTCGTGTGCGCGACCTGCAGCCGTACGTCGGGCGGGAGCTCGAAGCCAAGATCATCGAGCTGGACAAGAACCGCAACAACGTGGTCCTGTCCCGCCGGGCCTGGCTGGAGCAGACGCAGTCCGAGGTGCGCACCGAGTTCCTCAACAAGCTGCAGAAGGGCCAGGTCCGCAAGGGCGTCGTGTCCTCGATCGTCAACTTCGGCGCCTTCGTGGACCTGGGCGGCGTCGACGGTCTGGTGCACGTCTCCGAGCTGTCCTGGAAGCACATCGACCACCCGTCCGAGGTCGTCGAGGTGGGCCAGGAGGTCGAGGTCGAGGTCCTGGACGTCGACCTGGACCGCGAGCGGGTCTCGCTGTCGCTGAAGGCGACCCAGGAAGACCCGTGGCGGCAGTTCGCCCGCACCCACGCGATCCAGCAGATCGTGCCGGGCAAGGTCACCAAGCTGGTTCCGTTCGGTGCGTTCGTCCGCGTGGACGACGGCATCGAGGGCCTGGTCCACATCTCCGAGCTGGCCGAGCGCCACGTGGAGATCCCGGAGCAGGTCGTCCAGGTTGGCTCCGAGGTCATGGTCAAGGTCATCGACATCGACCTTGAGCGTCGCCGGATCTCGCTGTCGCTCAAGCAGGCCAACGAGGGCTTCGTCGAGGGCGAGGAGCACTTCGACCCGACCCTCTACGGCATGGCCGCGACGTACGACACCGAGGGCAACTACATCTACCCCGAGGGCTTCGACCCGGAGACGGGCGAGTGGCTCGAGGGGTACGACAAGCAGCGCGAGACCTGGGAGAACCAGTACGCCGAGGCTCGTCTGCGCTGGGAGGCCCACACCAAGCAGGTGCAGACCTCTCGGGCCGCCGACGCCGAGGCTGCCGCCAACCCGACTCCGGCCGTTCCGGCCGCTGGCGGCGGCGGTGGCGGTGGCACCACCTCCTCGTCCAGCCCGGCCCCGAGCCGGCAGGCCGAGGAGCCGGCCGGCACGCTGGCCACCGACGAGGCGCTCGCCGCACTGCGGGAGAAGCTCGCCGGCGGTAAGTGACCCGCTGAACGACGACGGGCCCCGTCCCCGCGATCTCCGGATCGCTGGGGGCGGGGCCTTCGCCGTGCCTGCCGTGCCTGCCGTTCCCGCCGTGCCTCCGGGCTGGCCGCAGGCCGAGCGTGCCACCGGGGCGGGTGGTGGGGGCGGCGGCGTGTCCCAGGCGAGTCGCGGGCGCGGCGCGCTGGCTGCCGGGGGGCGCTGTGGTGGGCGCGTGTGCCCGTCCGCTGGTGCGGACCGTCAAGATCGTGCTCAATCCATGATGTAGGGGCCTCCCGGGCACCGCACACCACTACATCCTGGTTCGAGCACGATCTTGGCGCGGGGCGCGGGGCGCGGGGCGCGGGGCGCGGGGCGCGGGGCGCGGGGCGCGGGGCGCGGGGCGCGGGGCGCGGGGCGCGGGGCGCGGGGCG